>JAYUIF010000176.1:0-4445 GCA_043766295.1 Spartobacteria bacterium
TCGGCCTCCGGCTCTGGTGGTGAAAGGCGCGGGCGCGCTTTGCGCCGGACGAGCGGCAATTCTTCTTCCCGGTCAACGCGACGTTGCTCTAGGCTCAATCACGCCATGCCACGACTCGTCACATGTTTTTTTGACAGCTTTCAATGAGATGAAAAGAAAACCGGTAGATAAGAATCCTGCGGCTCTTTACAGGAAGAAGCCAGACGAGGGCGAACGCACGTTCAAGCGGAGCACGCGAGAACTCAGCAAGACTTTGGCAGTGCGCGAAGATGCGAACGAATGTGATGTTCAAGAGCACAGCGGACGCAGAACGCCTCCTCCCATTTCGAGTTTAACAACGAGGAAGAAGCTCATCCCATTCGGCTGGTATGGGGGAAGTTTTCACACCTCGACTGGTTGCTTCCGCTGCTGCCTGACTGCCACCACTACTGCGAACCTTTCGCCGACACGGGACGAAAAGTATCCAAACCACTTGAAGAATCAAGCCGCCTGCTGCTAGCCTCCAACTATGAGCACGCTCATCGAGATCGAAGCCGCTGCCGAACATCTGCCCACTGCGCAGCAGGAAGAATTACTGCGCTTCCTCGCATCCCGGCTCACCCGACCCGCCGACGCGAGGCCCTCGCGCTACCACGTCCGCACGCATCCCGGCGGAGTCCTGCCGGGGATCGATCCCGACAAGCTCGCGCAGTTGCCCGACGATTTCTGAGCCGATCCGCTCTGCCGTGTGATTCTCGTTGATGCGAATCTCCTAATCTACGCCACATTCCGCGACTCGGCGCGGCATGAAGCGGCGCGCGTCTGGCTGGAGGAAACATTTTCCGGGGAGGAAGCCGTGGCACTTCCGTGGGTCGTGCTGGGTGCTTTTATCCGTCTGGGCACGAACCCCCGCATCATGTCCCAGCCCCTCTCGCTCGATGAAGCGCTCACACACGTCGAGGAATGGCTCGCGCTGCCCATCGTCTGTGTGCCCGGCCCCACGACGGTGCATCTCCGCGAGTTCAGCCGGATGCTGCGTGCCGCCCAAGCCACCGGCAATCTCGTGACCGATGCGACCCTCGCCGCACTCGCCATCGAGCACCACTGCCATCTCGCCTCCACAGATGGCGACTTCGCCCGCTTTCCCGGACTCGATTGGTTCAACCCACTCACGGGATCAACCCAAGCTCCGGGTGAAGACGGATAAGGCGCGCAGCAAGGTCAATTTGGTTCAGGCGCTAACCTTCGTAAGTCGAAAAGTTCAACGACCTCGACGACGAGCTGGTGAACCGTCCTCGGAAGTTCGTTGTCCGCTTGGTTCAGTGAGCAGCCAGCGCCCCTCAGCGAGGCGAATACGGCCCGCCAGTTTTAGATGGGATTGCGCAGTTCGCACCGCGTGTTTCCATTGCTTCCCGTGATGCCGCCCGCCTATCACGCGGTCAATGGTGTCATCGCAAAGGTCGGGATGCATCGCTTTGACGTGTTCGTGAATTACGACCGTTGTCATTGGTCCGAACCGGCCCAATAGATACGTGATCGTTTTCTCAAAAAGGCCGGTTCTTGATTCTCCGCCAATCCGCAAGTGTAGTAACTCATCTTCCGCGGCGCGGAATTTCCGGTCGAAGTCCGCCCGGACGCTGGATCTGATGCTTCGTTGTTGCAGGCGAAAAGCATCGCGCACTTCATCCGCGACTACGCGGTAGTGCGCGAGTGCTTCGCGGCTGATGCTCGCGCCGAGTTCCGCATAGCTGGACATATCCCCGCGCATCCGAGCGACGAGTTCGACATCTTCGACCTGCAAACCGTATTCGTAATTCTGCCACAAGCCGCCCCGCGTGAGGTTTCCCGAGGTGACAATCGCACACGAGCAATCGCAGATATAAACCTTGGCGTGCAAACGCGGCAGATGCCGCACTGAAACTGCCGAGACACTTTCCGCCAGCAACTCAATCGCTGCGGGGTCGATGCTTCCCTGAACGATGCTCAAGGGAGAAAGGTCCGTGAGTAAAGTCAGGCATCCTTGGTTTCGGAATGCACTGGTGACATGTCGCGCGACCAACTCCGCACCCTCGACGGTGATGTAGGGCGAGGATACGAAAAGCTCGCGGCGCGCTTTCTTGACCAAGCCCGCCAAGGTTTCACCCCACCGAGCGGGAACCAAAGTCGTTTCCTTCAACGAAGCGCGGACGTTTTTGGACATTTGTGTCAGATGGGTGAAAAGCCGGTTGCGGATTCGTTCCGCGAGCTCAAGTCTGACAAAGGCAACAACGCCTGCCCACATCAAAAGCCGACTGCCATGAACGAAGATGCTCCGCCAACAAACTAGGAACGCCTGCAAATCTTGATGACCGGTCTCAATCGCGCACCGGGTTCACTACCCCTCTCCACCGAGGATACCATCGCTTTAATCCGACTGCATTTAAGCTGCAAAAACACGCGCAGATTGCCCGCACTCATCGCGATGGCGGTGCTCGCAGCCGCACGGGAAAAACTTGGTGAGCGCGTCGTGTTGCTCACCGGCCACAACGCCGCAGACGAACAAACTGGCTCCGTCGGCGATGTGCAAATCACGCTGCTGGGCGACGACCATGTCGTGACTGGCTATGAGATGAAAAACAAAGCCGTGTTCCGCGGGGACATTGACCGGGCGCTTCAAAAGATAACCACGCTGGAACCGCGGGTTCACAACTACATCTTCATCACCACCGAACCCACCAGCGATGATGTTCACGAATACGCACACTCCAAATACGACGAGACGGGCGGGGTCGAGATCGCCATCCTAGATTGCATCGGGTTTCTCCGCCATTTCCTCCATCTCTTCCACCGGCTTCGTAAGGCATTTCTCGACCACTACCAGCGGCTCGTTTTGAACGAACCAGCAAGTGCAGTCAGCCAGCCAGTAAAGGAAGCCTTCCTCGCTCTCAGGCAGGCAGCGGAGAGCGGGGAATAGCGGGTATAATGGAAGGAAGGGGCCTGCTGATGATCGCCTACGGCACCATCTTCCCCGCGAGATCGCTCCACGGTCCTGGCCCGTTCGGGCCGATGGCTCGGATGCGGACGTAGGTGCGGATGCCGCTGGTGAGGCCGGTGATGGTGCCGCTGGATTGCGAGACGGTGCTGCGCGAGACCCAGCTTGCGTTGTCGTTTGGCGTGGCGGTGGTCGCGACCTCCATGCCGATGGAACCGGCTACGGGGTGGAAATGCCAGTCGAGCGAGCCTTCGTTGTTGCCCGCGGTCACGTTCAGGTCGAGCGGCTGCACGACTGAGGGGACGGCTGCGGTGCGCCTGCGATTGCCTTGCGAAAGCTGCGGTTCTCGCGGCAAAGCTCTCGGCATACTGAGATGGCACATGGGGCGGGTGTGGCTGTTGACGCGATTGCGCGCGTGCGGCATCCTCCGCCCATGAGCACGCTCGCTGAAATCGAACAAGCCGCCGAGGCGTTGGCGCCGGAGCAAAAGCAGGAGTTGATTCTTTTCCTCGCGGCACGGCTGCGGGCCGATGGCGCGCAGATGCCGACGCCGCGCAAGTTCACCAAGGAGGAAATGGCCGGATGGATTGCGGAGGATGAGGCGGACATGGAGCGCTTCCAGGGCACCCGATGAGCCAGCTCATCTACATCGAAACCAGCATTCCCAGTTTCTACCACGAGACCCGGACGGAGACGCAGTTTCAGGTGATGCGGGAATGGACACGCGAATGGTGGGACGTGGCACGGCTGCGCGATGAATTGGTGACTTCCACCGCGGTAGTGCTGGAACTCCGGCAGGCACCCGAGCCGAAGCGTTCCGAGGCGCTGGCATTGATCGAGCCGGTGCCACTGCTGGATGACTTGGACATGGTGGATGAAATCGTGGCGGTCTATTTTCAGCACAAGCTAATGCCGCGGGACGCTGAAGGAGATGCGCGCCATCTGGCGCTCGCGACCTTCCATGAATGTGATATTTTGGCGACATGGAACTGCCGCCACATCGCGAACGTGAACAAGCAGGAGCACATTCGCACCGTGAATTCATCCATTGGCTATGCCACGCCACTGCTCACCACGCCGTATGAACTCCTGGAGAAATCGCCATGACCACTGACACCGAATCCGCATCACTGAAGCCCAGCCGCGACGATGGCCTCGAATGGCTGCGCGAAATCCGCCGCAAGCTCGCGGCGGAGTGCAACTACGACCCGTATGAAATGGGTCGGCGTCTCCGTGAGCTCCAGAAGGAGTTTCCGGGGCGCATCTATCGCACGAAGCGCGTGTTGGTGCCGGTGGACAAACCGCCGCAGCGGTAATCGTCCGCGTTGATCGGGCATCTTTACCCACGCAGCCATGAGCACGCTCACCATCCGACTGCCGGACTCCATCCGCGCCCAAGTCGAGGAACTCGCCCGGCGCGACGGCATCACCGCGGATCAATTCCTCGCCACCGCTGCGGCGGAAAAGGTGAGCGCGCTGCGGACGGTGGACTTCC
>JAYUIF010000177.1:0-4444 GCA_043766295.1 Spartobacteria bacterium
CGCTGCGGGATGGCGGGCGAAAAACCAGACGCTGCCGCATGAAATCACGCATCTCGTGCTGGAAAGATTTTTCGGCGCAGGCGTGCCACTTTGGCTGAATGAAGGATTCGCGGAATACGCGGGCTCGCGCTGTCGTGCCGCGTTTTACCGTGCGCGAGGCTACAACGAAAAACCACGAGCAGGCGCGGTGTCTGCCGAGCGTTACATCGCCGTCGCGCAACTCACGGCGATGGCCGCGTATCCGGCGGACGAAGCACAGGTGCCCGCATTTTACGACGAGTCGGAAAAGCTCGTGCGCTTCCTGTGCGCGACGGACAAGCGGGCATTCCTCGCGTTCCTCGATGCGATGGCGAAAGGCGCGCGCTTCGAGTCCGCGCTGGGCAAAGCATTCGGCTCCCGCTTTGCGAACGTGGATGCGCTGGAGAAAGAATTCCGCGCCTACGCCGTTTCGCAATTCGTCCCCGGCGCGCGATAAATGAACGCTCTCCGACGCGCCTCATCAGCGCCAGCGAATCACTGTGCGATCTGCATTCCTCCGCTGAGGACGGGCGAGGTGGTGATCTTCTGGCCGGCGAGCGGCACTTGCGGGAGAAGGAAATATCCTTTCGCTTTGGTCGTGCCCGAGATGGGCCGCACGATCATGCCGTGATATTTCACCTTTCGCGTGAGCGCGGGCGAAGACTCCATGAGCGTGAATGCGCCACTCACGGCTCCGGTGTTTTGGTGGATCGTGAGCGTTGCATTTGCGGGGTTGCCGTTTGCGGACGCTGGCATCGTCACGACGTTCGTGTTGCCGTAGGTGAAGGCGCTGACGTCGGGATCCACGGCTGCGAGGCCAAGGCCGCCTTCGGTGAAACTGAGCGAGGCCGTGCCTGCGTTTGGTAAACCCAGGATCACAAAACCTTTCGCGGAGGGGGCGAGATATTTGCCATACGCGCTCAGATTGATCGGGCCAAACGTGGTCTTGTAAGCGTGCGAATGGTTGGTGGGTTTGAACCAAGTCAGCGTGCCACTCGCGGTGTTGTCGGCGAATCCTGCGGCGACATCATCCAGCGTGAGGCTGCCAGCGATGGAGCCGCGCTTGGCGTAAAGCGATTGATAAACGGCGATCTCACCATTCGGGCCGAGGAAGCCTGCGCTGCTGATGGTTTGTCCGTCGGCAGTCTTGCCCATGACGGTGAGCTTGCCTTTGGCGGCGACGGTGAACGAGGCAAAGCCGCTGCCTTGCGGGATGTTGGCCACGCCGATATCGCCGGCATCTTTCAAATCGAGGCCGACGCTGTAGTAGCCGCTGCGAGTGGTCGTGGGGTTGCCGATATTCCATGTCGCACGCCAGCCGTTCACTGCGGCGTTGCCGTGTGTGCCGGTGATGAGATTGGTGGCTGCATCGAGGGTGAGTGATAACACAGCGCCGCCAACGGTGACGCTGACTTGTGGTGCGGTGCGATTGAGGAAACCGATGACCCTGTGCGTGGTCGCGCCCTTGGTGAGCTTCGCAGTGAAGGCTCCGACGGATGTCGTGCTCAAGGTGAGTCGTGCGCCGAGTCCGGCGTTCGCAGCAGCGTCGCGCGCGACGATGCCGGTGAAGTTGCCGATGAGGTTCGGGAGCAATGCTTCGACCACCAGCGGTGCGCTGACGGCGGCACTGGTGCCTGCTCTGTTGGTCGCTTTGACTTTCACCATGAATATGCCGCTCTTCATCGGTCTGCCTTTGATAACGCCGGTTCTGGCATTGGCGTGCAAACCAACGGGCAGTCCGCTGATGATGAAAATCTTCGGGTCATGAAGGGCGCTGACCGTGGTATCGAAACTCGCACCGATGGTCGTTGTGCCGAGGGTGAATGCATTCACCACGGGCACTTGATGCCTTTCCACGCCGGGGCCGGGTAGGGCAGCGATCCAGTTGGTGGATTCATTGTCGTAGGCGTCCACTATGATTTTATTCAAGGACGGCCCCCTGCCTGCGGGGGAGGAAGGCCACGGTGCGCTCGGCAAGTAGGCCACGCTATCCACGACGGCATACTGGCGAACGCTGAGCGCATCGAGTCCGGCTGGGCGGGAGAGTTGCAGTTGCTCGCCACTGCTGCTGAGACGACCGCTGTCCCATTGCAAAACAACGGTGCTCGCAGGCACGGCGTAAGTGTCCCTGAACTTTTTAATGTCGCGTGTGAGCACGATGCGCTGGCCGGGTTGCATGATCAGCGGTGAGGCGTTTGGAAAGTTAAAGGTAATGGCGCCGGTGATGCGCCATTCCGCGTTTTTGGCCGCATCATAGAGTGTGACTGGCGCAGCGGACACGTTCATCAGCTCGATGAACTCCGCACCGCTGGGAGCGGAGGCGCGGGGCTTGTAATGAATCTCGGTGAAAACGATGGGCCCGACGCGCGGCCCGCTGTTTGCTGCTCCGGGTGTGGGCGTGGCGAGCGGCACAAATTTCCAAGTGTCGTTGCTGGCATTGTGGATATTGCCAAAAGTTTCGCCTTCCAGACTCGGCCCGAAGGTCTCCTGCGTGCGGTAGGCTGTGGGCACACCGTTCACGGCGGAAGTGAGGTAAACGTTCTCAAACAAATCGCTAAGACCAAAAGGGATCAGGCGTCCAGTATCGGTGCTCGCGGGCCCGAAGTTCGTGTCTTCATAAAACACCACGTATCCGTCCGCCGCCAGCACCGTGCCGTCGGGGATGCGATACTTGAGCAGGCTCGATCCATCATTGCTGAGGAACCAGCCGCTGATGTCTATGGGCGCATCGGTGCGATTGTGCAGTTCGATCCAATCCGGTGCCGCAGTGCCGGAGCTGGCGAGGACTTCTTCGATGGACACGGTTTCCTTTAGCGGAAAGGGATAGTCGCTGACGCTATAAACATACAGCGCGCCGATGTCCGCACGCGTGCCATCGGGGTCGAGCGCGTGCGTGGGATTGCCTGCGTTGATGGCGGGCGAACCGGGTCGCAGTTGGTAGTTGCGCACCTCGCTATCCACGAACTGCGGATCGACCAGCAGGTTGTGCAGGCCGGCGATTGCCGTGGTGTCGGACAACGAATAGTTCACGCTGAGAGTGGACAAGACATCCACGCTGGAGGGGATGGGGCACTTGGAAAAAATGCAGTTCGCCACCGTCGCAGCGCCGCCGCCGGCGCCGACATTTTTTTCATAAACCGCCACGCCCTTGCCGCAATGAATGAAGGTATTTTGATCCGCGCTCGCATTTGAACCGGCATCTTTCACACCGATGCCGAGCCCGCAATTGACGAAAAGATTCTTGCGAACGGTGACGGTGGAGCCCTGGCCGCAGGACACCCCTTTGTCCGCGTTGTCCATGATCACATTGCCTTCGATGAGGATGTTTTTCGCGCTCTCACCGATGTCTATGGCGTCACTATTGAAGCCGAGGAAATGGAAGATGTGATTGCCCGTGACGATGCAGTCCGTGCCGCCATTGAAATCAATGCCATCGCTGTCCGGCTCCAAGTTGCCGAGGATGGTGTTATTGCGCAGCTCCGCGTGGCCGCCGTTCACATTGATACCATCGCCCGTGATGGTGAGATGCAGTCGGCTATTGCGCACGATCACCTCGCCACCGCGCGTGAAGACCGGGTTCTCGCTATCATCCACATCCAAGCCGTCCATCGTGATCGTCGCATCCACAGCAGAGATCGCATAGGGGAAGTGAACCGGGTCCGCACCGTGCGACGCGCCGCGCACCGTGAGATGGGTGATCGTGCAAGCAGCCGTGGGCGACTCAATGCTCAAGCCGCCCCAACGCGCCCCGTTCAGACCAAGCATCTGCACAGGCTGCGCTTCCGTGCCCTGAATTTGCAGCGCGCCTTGCACGCGAATATTCATGCCAACGGGCATATTCAAAGTCACACCGGGGCTGATCGTCAGCGTGATATTCGGAGGCACGATGAGATCGCTGGTGAGAGTGTAGTCCGCGCCACTCAGCGTCGTGTTGCCAGTGAGCGTGCCGCCGAGCGGTTGCGCTGCAACGGGAAGAATAGCGAGGCAGCAGAGGAAGAATAAAATACGTGTCATCATAATATTAAAAGAGAAGGCAGAAAGTCAGGATACCATCAAACAAGCGAAGCCATGTCCCGACATTTCTAGCGAGCGCGCACGATGCAGATAAAAATCCGGCCTACGCGAGAGCCAGCTACCCAGTCGTGAAGTAGGAAGAGCGAGGCACTCAGCATCATTGGTGTTCATCGAGTCGGACGATGCACGAGGAGTGATGGCAAATCCACTGCGAGTTCGCTTTCAAATACACAACACCGTGAATGAGCGCGGTGATCTGAAAAACCCACTCGCACTCGCGCGGGGGTGCCGCTTCACTGCGCGACATGGCTGCTACGAAAACCGCTTCGATTTATGCCGTCATCGGCACCGATGACGTGGAGGTGAAGCGCGTCGCGAAGGAGCTGAGCGTGAAGTTCGGCGCGGGTGGGGA
>JAYUIF010000178.1:0-1753 GCA_043766295.1 Spartobacteria bacterium
TTTCGCCGGAAGCGCCGGGCTGGAGCACGTATCATGTGCTGCCAAAGGAAGCGTTTCTCAGCGCGATCAAAGTCGTCGTGCCGTCCATCAAAGGCGCGATTTCCGTGGAGCTAAAAAAGAGCGCCACCGAGTTTGCGCTCGCGCTCACTTCGCCCGCCGCGACGACGGCAATCGTGGGGATTCCGAAAGGCTCGTTTTCAAAACTGAACGCGATCCAAGTCGGCGGCGCGACCATTTGGGACGGCGCGTTTCACGGCGTCGAGGGCATCACTTGGAATGGCGAGGATGCCGACTACGTGAAGTTCAACGTCGCGCCGGGAACATGGAAATTTCTCGCCACTGGCACGCTGCCGACCGCCTCGCCCAAGCCGCTCCCGCTCCCGCCGCCGCCCTCGTTGGCTCATGCGCTCGAAAAGAAATCGTGGACCGCGACCGCGTCGGTGCCCGACAGCACCACGCCGGTCAACGGCACGAACATCCCCATCAATATCTCCGCCGCCAACGCCCTCGACGGCGACCACTGGACCGGCTGGCGCGACATGACGGAACTCCAGCGCCCCGGCCAGTGGTTCCAAGTGGACATGAAGCGCGATGAGCACTTTTCTAAAGTCGTCCTCGATAACACCTGGGCGCTCTGGGATTCGCCGGAAACCTACGCCGTCGCCGTGTCCAAAGACGGCACGACCTGGAGCGCCCCCATCGCTACCGGCCACGGCGCACTCGGCATCACGACCATCACATTCCCCGAGCAAACCGCCCGCTACCTCCGCATCACGCAAACCAGCACGAGCACAAAATACCACTGGTCCATCTACGAGCTGGATGTCTTCGCCGAGCCATGAGCGTGTCCGCGCGCCCCTCTTTGTCCGGCGCGTTGCTGATTCCAAAATCGCATGATGCCCAATCTAAAATACAACCCCACGAAACTCCGTCACATCACCCACATTCTCCTCGCTGCACTGCTCACATTAACCGCTTCCATCTTTGCAGCGGAGTCGCCGAAGACTCCGCCGGATCTCACGCGCGACAGCGCGGTGGATCGCAAGCTCACCTACAATCTCGGCGCCACGGGACTGCGCGGATGGATCTACACGAAGCCGGCGACTCACTTCGACGGGCTGCAAGGGCGGACGACGGCGGCGAGCCGGCAAATCCTCGTGACGCATGTGGGTGCGCAGTCGCCCGCGGATGACGTGGTGAAAGTGGATGACGTGATCCTCGGCGCGGGCGGAAAACTTTTCACCGACGACGCACGCAAGAGCATCGCGATCGCAATCCAGGAGGCGGAGAAGGAGTCGAACAAGGGCGTTCTGAAACTCTCGCTCTGGCGCGCGGGAAAAATCGAGCAGGTGCAGATCAAGCTGCGCGTGATGGGGACGTATGCCGACACCGCGCCTTACGCCTGCGCGAAGTCGAAACGCATTTTCGACGACGCGTGCAAGGTGCTGGAGAAGGAGCCGTTGAAGGACGGCGTGATGGGTTCGATCAGCGCGCTGGCTTTGCTCGCGACGGGCAATGCGGAGTATCTGCCGAAGGTGCGGGAGTTCGCGCGCAAGATGGGGCCGACGTCGCTGAAGCTGGAGCTGAAGGACGGCATGGTCGTGTGGGACTGGGGCTACCGGAATCTTTTCCTGTGCGAGTATTACCTGATCACGGGCGACGAGGAAGTGCGGCACGGGATAGAGGAATACACGCTCTCGCTCGCGAAGGGGCAGAGCATGTACGGGACGTTCGGGCACGGCATCTCGCATCT
>JAYUIF010000179.1:0-10447 GCA_043766295.1 Spartobacteria bacterium
GCAAAATACGGAAGCCATCCAGGAACCGGAAAAGAAATTCAGCCAGGGAGTAACATTGCTGGATGTAGGCATCGTGCTCGTGCTGATGAAACTCGTGGAAATGATGTGGGTGTATTGCATCAATCACATGTAACGGCGCGTATGTTTTCCATCTGGCCTCATGTGATTTTTTGGACAAGCGTCGCCTGCCTCGCCAACGCCTACGTGCTCTATCCGCTGCTTTGCCGATGGATCGCCCGCGCCTTTCCACGACCACCCGAGCAGCACGATGATGCGCCTTTGCCGTCCGTCACCGTCATCATCGTGGCGCACAACGAAGCGGCACGACTCCCCAAGCGCATCGAGAACCTTCTGAGTTCCAACTATCCGGCGGAAAAGCTGCACATTTTGATCATGGACGACGGCTCCACGGACACCACGCAGGCGGTGCTCGATTCGCTGAAAATCCCGCAAGTGCGCTACATTCACCTCGTCGAGCGCAAAGGAAAACCAGCCGCGCTCAATGCTGGGATCTCTGCCAGCACGAGCGAGATTTGTATTTTCAGCGATGCACGGCAGACCTTCGCCAGCAATACCATCCGACAACTCGCCACGGCATTTTCAGATCCCAAAGTGGGTGCTATCAGCGGTGAATTAGAAATCGCGGCGGGCACCTCAACCATCGGAGCCGGCATAGGCTCGTATTGGGAACACGAAAGGCGGCTGCGAACCGACGAGGCCACTCGCGATTCCTGCATCGGCTGCACCGGGGCCTGTTACGCGATTCGGCGCAGTCTGTTTTCCCCGGTGCCGGAAGATACCCTGCTCGATGACGTCGTGATCCCCCTTCGTATTGCCGCAAAGGGGTATCGTATTTTGCACGATAGAACCGCTCTCGCGTATGATGAGCAGACGCAGGATCCGAAATTTGAAAGCCGTAGAAAACGCCGCACACTGGCAGGTAATTTCCAGATGCTCTTCCGCTACCCGGCGTGGCTCCTGCCGACGGGCCATCGCCTCTGGTGGCGAATCATCGTCCACAAATACCTGCGAATTTTCGCGCCGCTCATGCTCCTCAGTGCCGCTGCGAGCGCCCTCGCACTTTGGCCATCACCGTTTTTCAGCACTGCCCTTTGCCTTCAGGCGCTGTGCTACCTGCTTGCCGTAGTCGGACTCCTCAGCAGGAGTCAGGCGAAAATATTCAGTTGGCCCGCTGGCTTTCTTTTTCTGAACTCCATGGTCGTTCTTGCATTTTTCGATTATATCACTGGTCGCACCACCCAGAAATGGGCAATGCACCAAAACACAGAACCAAAATCCGTCGAAATAAACTCCGTGCTCGACTCCATGGAACGCTAAAGGTAGCGACCTTAAAATCCAGCCACAGCTCAAGAATTCCGTCACCCTTTAATCGCCTCTTTCCGTAATGCCTGAATCCTCATCCCGTCGTTTTTGCGTCATCACAACCATCCAGCAGCCCACCCCCTCGATGGTGCGACTGGTCGAAAAACTTCAGGAGTCCGACTGCCCGCTTTTAGTCATCGGAGACAAAAAAGGCCCAGTAAACTACCCCTTGTCAGGCGCGGAATTTTTCTCCTACGAATCGCAAAAGAAACTCCCGTATCGCCTCGCAAGCCAGCTTCCAGCAGGTCACTACAGCCGCAAAAATCTGGGCTACCTGATCGCATACAGCCGCAACGCGGAGATGCTCTACGAGACCGACGACGACAATGCACCCTTGACATCTTGGACATGGCGCGATCCGCAGGTGGATGCCCGTCACCTCACCGGCATCGGCTGGATGAACGTCTATAAACTTTTCTCGTCCGAATCCATCTGGCCGCGCGGGCTGCCCCTCACGCACACGCAAACCATCCCCTCCCTCGAATCGCCAGATTCCACACGCATTGCGCAAGCACCCATCCAGCAAGGCCTCGCCAACGGCGCACCGGATGTGGACGCGATTTGGCGCTTGCTGAGCAATTCTACGATCACCTTCCACAACGCAGAAAGCGTGATGCTTTCCAAAGAGCAGTGGTGCCCCTTCAACAGCCAGAGCACATGGTGGAGCAGAGTCGCTTTTCCCCTGCTCTACCTCCCGAGCTTTTGTTCGTTCCGAATGACTGATGTCTGGCGCAGTTTCGTCGCGCAGCGCTGCCTTTGGGCTATTGGTTCTGGCGTCGCCTTCCACAGCGCCGAAGTATTTCAAGAACGCAATGTGCATGACCTCATGCGCGATTTTAAGGACGAAGTCCCCGGGTATTTGCAAAACGATAAAATCGCCAGCCTGCTCACCTCTCTTGAGCTTGATGGCGACCCACAGGCCTTGGGCGCGAACCTTTTGACCTGCTACGAAAATCTGGTCTCCAACGGCATCTTTCCGCTCGAAGAATTACAGTTGGTCCGATCGTGGCTCGACGATTTATCTACATAGCTCGGAAAATATGCCGTCCAGCATCCCCAAGATCACTTTCTTCAATATCCCTCCGAGGACGCTGGCGTATTACGACTGGCTGATCACGGGGCTCGAATTGCTGGAGGAAGCCGGAGAAATCGAAATCGAATATCGCGGCCATTGGTGGGATCGCCTGCTCCGCTGCCATCCCAAAGCGCTGCGCATCCTCCGCCGCCTCTCCCCGGCCTTCGTGGATTTTTGCTCACCCGTGGATTCGATATGCCTCACTGGTTGCCTCGAATACAAAGGTGCCGTCGCCAATTTCGCCGTGGACATTGCTGACTCCCCCTTCGTCTTCGCCCTCGCACTGCTGGAAACGGTGGACGTTTATTTCAAACTCCAGTGCCCGAAAACCTTCGATCCCGCTGGCTTCCCGATCAACAAAAACATCCGTGCCCCCTACCACCCGGACGTCTTCATTTTTCAAAATAAAATCCGCCCCGGAATGCTCGGACGCCCTCTCGGCCACAGCCTGAGCCTGCGCAGAAATCTCCCCATCCTGCGCCGTTGGGAGGATCTCACAAAGACACCCAAATCCAACAGCATCTTCGCCTCCTTTGGCACCATAGATGAACTCCCGCCACGCACACCGCGCACTCCACTTCCCGCTCAATACAACTACTTCAGCGAAACAACCCTCCTCGCGCGCTATCGCGGCCAGCTTCATTCTCCGAATCAAAAACGCTCCAAAGTCGTGAAAATTTTGCGCGACATGAACAAGCCAGACATTGATGCGCGGCTCTGGCGCACTGAAGATCGATCGCTCCATACACCCGCTCTTTCCGATGCCGAATATGCCCTGCACACCGCACGCGCCGCCACGGTGATCAACATCTCCGGGCTGCGCCGCAGCATCCCCTACCGAATCTGCGACACACTCCTCACCGGCGGTCTCATCGCCACCGACACCCTCGCCATCAAGTGGTATCAACCCTTCGAGCCATTCGAGGTGAAGGAAATCGGCGACCTTGGTTACGAAATGGATGAAGATGTGGACTGGCCCGCCATCGCCAGCACACTCGCCGACATCCACGCAAACTCAGGCACCACACCCGACATCGCCCGCGCAAGGACCGATGCCTACCAGCGCAAATGGTCACCCCGCGCCTTTGCCCGGTATTTTATCTCACAGTGCGAGCAATCGCTTTCCGCCAACTAGCCACACCCATGTCAACCGAACCGCCTTCAAAAGACATCAGC
The DNA here is from genome assembly GCA_043766295.1 of Spartobacteria bacterium. Classification (GTDB taxonomy): domain Bacteria; phylum Verrucomicrobiota; class Verrucomicrobiia; order Chthoniobacterales; family Chthoniobacteraceae; genus SXWH01. The sequence continues at coordinate 3,635 of JAYUIF010000179.1, forward strand.
GCCGAATTGGCCTATCAAGCCCGCCACGCCGCCGCAGCCAGCCCCATCACAAAAAATTCCGACGAAAAAATTGCCCGTTACCGCGCGTGCAAAAATTACCGATCCGATCGCAAAGAATACACCTACCGCCTCGTCCACCAACTCAAGCCCGCAAGCATCCTCGACTTCGGCTGCGGCGACGGCGAAGTCTGCGTCCAACTCGCGCGCCTCGGCTACAGCACCACTGGCTTCGATGTTTCCCCAGAATACATCCAGCTCGCAAACGAGCGCGCCCGCATTGACGGCGTCGAGGACAAGATGAAATTTTTTGTCGCGGATGGTTCCAACCTCACCCTCGCCGAACAAACCTTCGACCTCGTCCTCGTCCAGCTCGTCCTCCACCACGTAGATCTCCGCCCCTGCCTCGAAAACATCCGCAAACACGTCAAACCCGGCGGGCACATCATCATCGTCGAGCCCGTCGCCTATTCCGCCACACTCCGCTGGCTTCGCGACCGAACGCCGGTGGAAAAAGACATCAGCCCCAACGAACGCCAGCTCACACAGGAGGACATTCGCATCATCAACGAATACTTCACCGTCACTTCCGCCAAACACTTCCGCCTCCTCGCCCGCCTCGACCGCGTCCTCCCATGCTTCCTTCATTCGTTACTACGCAAAATGGATGCGCTCCTTCTCGCCATCCCCGCAGTGAACCACTTCGCAGCCACCGTCGTCCTGTTCGCCAAACGCCCTTCCTGAAGGCACACACCGGCACACCAAAATACCCCGCAGCGTGATACAAAAAGGTCTCAACCGCTGGCTCCCCGCATGGGTCTTACGAAAGCGCACCACACCGCCTGCCGAACGCCATGTGTTCATTGCGGTTTGCGATCATTTTGAGCCGCTCCACGACGCGGATAAATCCATCGCGCTCGCACGCGTCGCGCACTGGCAGACTGAGTTTTCAAAAATCTGCGCACAGCATCGCGACAGCTCCGGCACACCGCCGCGCCACACTTTTTTCTACCCCATCGAGCAATGGGATACGGACATCTGCGGCTCGCTCGCGCGGCTTTGCCACACGACGGGCAGCGAAACAGAAATCCATCTCCATCACCGCGACGACACTTCGGAAAATCTCCGCCGCGTCCTCATCGAAGGAAAAGAACGCCTCGCAAGCATCGGCCTCCTCTCGCGCGATCCGTCCGGCGAAATCCACTACGGCTTCATCCACGGCAATTGGGCGCTCGACCACTCCCATCCCGAAGGTCTCGCGTGCGGTGTCGTGGACGAACTCAGCGTCCTCCGCCAGACCGGCTGCTACGCCGATTTCACACTCCCGAGCGCACCGAGTCCGTGCCAAATCCGCACCATCAACTCCCTCTACTACGCTCGCGAAGACGGACGCCCGCGCTCACACGAACAAGGAGATCCCGCACGCGCCGGAAATGTGCGCGCCCAACGCGATGACGAGCTTCTGCTCATCCAAGGCCCACTCGCACTGAACTGGCGCTGGCGGAAATTCGGCATCCTCCCTCGCATCGAAAACGCCGACCTCACCGGCGCAAATCCACCCACACCACTGCGCCTCAGTCTTTGGGAAAAATGCCACATCCACGTCGCGGGCCGCCCCGACTGGCTATTCATCAAACTGCACACGCACGGCGCCATCGAACGCAACAGCTCCATGCTCCTCGGCGATCCCATGCACGCGTTTCACCGCCACCTCGCCGAACGCGCCGCCGCCGACTCCCGCTTTCACTACCACTACGTCACCGCACGCCAGATGGTGAATCTGCTCCACGCCGCCGAAAACGGCGCAAGCGGCGACCCGACTCCCCATCGCGACTGCATCTACAAGCCCATTCATTCCGCATCGGGCATTTGAGTTCACATGTTCGTGTAAATGTTCCCGCTTGCCGCGCAGGCGTGTCTTTCCGCACGCTGCACGCCAATGCATCCGCCGACATTTGACGCATCGCTGCCGCCCTCGCCGGGCGCAAAGCCGATTTATTTAAAAGACCTCGATTTTGGTATTCTCGCGCAGTGCATCCACTGCGGACTGTGCCTGCCGACTTGCCCCACCTACGACGCGACGAAACTCGAACGCCATAGTCCGCGCGGGCGTATTCAATTGATGAAGGGCGTGGCCGAGGGGCGCTTGGATGTGACGAAGGTTTTTGGCGAGGAAATGTATTTCTGCCTCGGCTGCCTCGCGTGCGAAACGGCGTGCCCGGCGGGCGTGGATTACACGCAAATGTTTGAAGAAGCGCGCGCCGACATCGAGCGCGCTGGCGTGCTGAATACGGAAAAACGAAATTGGATTCGGAGCATCGCGCTGCGTGGGATTTTCACCCGCCCGTGGCTGCTGCGCGCCATCGGTCGTGCGCTGCGGATTTACCAGGCGAGCGGCATGGAGACGCTCGTGCGCAAGCTCGGCCTCACACGGCTGCTGCCAAAAAATCTCCGCGAATTGGAACCGCTCACACCTCGCATTCAGGCGGATTTTTCCGACACGCTCATCCGCGAAATCGAAACGCCCGACGCCGGCGCGACGCGGCGCGTGGGGATGCTCACGGGCTGCGTGCAGGACCTCACATACTCGCACGTCAATCGTGACACCGTGGATGTGCTGCTCGCCAATCGTTGCGAAGTGATCACACCGCGAATGCAGCACTGCTGCGGCTCGCTCCACGGCCACAATGGCGAAGTGGATACCGCGCGCGACATGGCGCGGCGGAACATTGATGCGATGGAGCGCAGCGCGGGTTCGCTCGCGGAGCTTGATGCCATCGTCACGAATGCAGGCGGCTGCGGCTCACATCTCAAGCACTACGATCATCTACTGCACCACGATCCGCTCTACGCCGAGCGCGCGCGCATTTGGACGGCGAAGGTAAAAGACATCCACGAGTTTCTATTCGCCATCGGCCCGGTGAAGCCCGACGGCGCTGGCGAAGAGCAAACCGTGACGTATCACGAAAGCTGCCACCTTTGCCACGGACAGAAAATTACCAAGCAGCCGCGCGAATTGCTGAAGCTCATTCCCGGATTGAAGCTCGTCGAGTTGCCCGAGGCATCGTGGTGCTGCGGCAGCGCGGGCGTTTACAACATCACCCAGCCCGAGATGTCCGCGAAACTGCTGGATCGTAAAATGGCGAACATCGCGAAGACCGGCGCGAAGTGCGTGGCGAATGGCAACCCCGGTTGCAGCGTGCAACTCGAAGCAGGCGTGCGCGCACGCGGCGACGACACGGAAATCGTGCATCCCATCACGCTCCTCGCGCGCGCCTATCGCCGCACGAAATAAACGCCATGCCGGATGATACCGACGATCTTTTTGCGATGGCTGCGCCTGCGCCGACTCCGGAGGTTGCGCCGGTCAAAGCGGAGCCGCGTATTTTCTCCGTAGCCGAAGTGACGCGCGCTTTGCGTGGAGTGATCGAAGCGGCTTTTGACGAAGTTTGGGTCGAGGGCGAGGTGAGTAATTTCCGACAGCAGGCGAGCGGGCATCAGTATTTCACGTTGAAGGATGCGGACAGCCAGCTCGCGTGCGTGCAGTTCGCGCGCGGCACATGGCGCAAGGCTGTGCAACTCGCAGACGGGATGCTCGTGCAGGCGAAGGGCCGACTGACGGTCTATGAAGCACGCGGGCAATATCAGCTCGTGGTGAGTCTCGTTCAGGCGGCTGGCGCGGGCGCGTTGCTGGCGAAATTTGAAGCACTCAAGCGACGACTTGCTGCGGAGGGATTGTTCGACGCGGAGCGAAAACGCGCGCTGCCAAAATTTCCGCGCACGCTCGGAATCGTGACCTCTCCGACGGGCGCGGCCCTGCGCGATATGCTCAATGTGCTCGCACGCCGCGCACCGTGGCTGCGCGTGATCGTAAGCCCCGCCCGCGTGCAAGGCGAAGGTGCGGCAGCGGAGATCATCGCCGCACTCGATGATCTGAATGCACTCGCAGCACGCGGAATTGCGCCGGTGGATTTGATCGTCCTCGCGCGCGGCGGTGGAAGCATTGAGGACTTGTGGGAATTTAATGACGAACGACTCGCTCGTGCGATTGCCGCATCGCCTCTGCCGGTGGTTTCTGCGGTGGGTCACGAGATTGATTTTACCATCGCGGATTTCGTAGCCGACTTGCGCGCACCCACGCCCAGCGCGGCGGCGGAATTGGTGGTGCCGGACACTGCGGAATTGCTGAGAATGCTCGAACAGCAGAACGCTTTTTTACGCCGTCACGTTCTCGCTGCGCTGGAGTCTGCAAAAACACAACTTGCTGGACTGGCTCGCAGCGCATTGTTTCGCGAGCCTTCGCAGCGCGTGGAGCAGGCCATCCAGCGAGTGGATTCCGCAGAGCAAGCGTTGGCACGCGCGGCACTGGCGCAACTCGCGGGGCTGAGACAACGCGCGGACGGTCTTGCAGCATCGCTGCGCCAGCATCGCCCGGATCAACGACTGGCTCTGCTTCGCGAGCGCCTTGCGACGTTGGGCGCGCAAGTCAGCGAGCGTTTCGCGCGACAGATTACGACACGACGCGAACGATTAGCGCGCGCTGGGGATGTGCTGCGATTACTGTCACCCAAACACACGCTGGAACGCGGCTACAGTGTGACGACGAATGCAGATGGAAAGTTGCTGCGCTCCACACGCGATGTCACTGAGGGCGCATTGCTCGTTACCGAATTGCGCGATGGTAAAGTGACCTCGGTCGTCAGCAATTCCACGCCCGGAAAAAAGGTGAAATCCAGGAAGGTGGCGGAGTAGTTTTTACGGCAGGCGGACGTGGACGGTGGTTCCTTTGCCGCATGTGCTCTCGGCGCTCACACTGCCGCCGTGCGCTTGCGCGATGTGTTTCACGATGCTGAGGCCGAGGCCGGTGCCGCCGAGTTCGCGGGAGCGTGCTTTGTCGGCGCGATAAAATCGCTCGAAGATGTGAGGAAGATTGGCGGAGAGAATCCCCTGCCCTTCGTCTTTCACCCACAAATCCACCATGCCGTTCACGAGTGCGGCACCGAAGGTGATCGTGCTGTCCTCCGGTGTGTATTTGAGCGCGTTATCGAGCAGGTTGTTGATGACTTGTTCGAGTCGCATTCTGTCGGCTTGGATGGCTGGCAAATCATTGGCGATTTCGAGACGCAGAGTGACGTTCTTTTTTCCAACGCGCACCGTCCAGTCGCGGCCCAGCTCTTTGCAAAAATCGGCGACATCCAACGGTTCGAGATCGAGTTCGTGCTGGCGGGCTTCGAGGCGGGCGAGAATGAGCAGGTCTTCGACAAGCGCGTTCAGCCGCTGCGAGTGCTTGGCGAGGATCGCGAATGTCTCGTTGCGAACTTCTGCGGACATATCGGGGGCGTCCTGAAGATTTTCCACGTAGCCTTGGAAGATGGAAAGCGGCGTGCGCAATTCGTGCGAGACGTTGGCGACAAATTCGCGGCGCACCTGCTCAAGCTGCGTGAGCCGCGTGATGTCGCGGAACATGACGAGCGCACCAAGCTCGCCCGTGGCGTCGCGCATCGGGGTGACATTGATTACGAGGATGAGCGGAGGTTTTCGCCCGGCGATCTCCAACTCGCTCTCCTGCGGCTCGCCGGTTTTCATCGCGGTCGCGATCATCGAATCCACGGCGGGTTCGCGAAGCGTATCGAGCACGGGCAGGCCCAAAATATTTGTCGGCAAGGCGAAAAGTTTTCGTGCTGCGGGATTCGCCAGACGAACGGTGCGACGGCTGTCCGCCACAAGCACGCCCTCCTGCATGGAGGACAGGATGATTTGCAAATTTGCCTCGGCGAGTTCGCGCTGACGACGGAGGTGCGTGAGTTCCCTGCCGATGAATGCCGCTTGCTGCCCGTGCTCTGCGAGGCCATCCGCGATTTCAAAATCCGCCGGAGTGCGCCCGTTCGCCAGATCATCGAGAAGCGCCGCCAGCTTCGCAGCACTCTGCTGAAAACGAGTCTCCCGCCTTACCCACACGATCAGTGTGATGACGAGAAGTGTGCCGATGAGCCAGGACATGAGCGCGGGAGCTTAGGTGGATGCGGGAGTTTTTCCCGCAAAAAAAAATCACCCCAAGTCCACCATGCGGTAGCCGAAGCCGCGAATGGTCTCGATGGAATCAGCGGCCTTGCCGAGTTTTTCACGAAGGCGGCGGACGTGGGTATCCACCGTGCGAGTATCAATGGAACTCTCGTAGCCCCACACGTCGTTCAGCAACACGTCGCGGCTCTGCACACGTCCGCGACGTTCAATGAGCGTGAGCAGTAATTTGAACTCAGTGGCCGTAAGATCGAGCGCCTTGCCGCGCACTTTCACCTCGTGGCGCGTGCGATCGATGAGGATGTCGCCATGCTTCATCACCTCCGGTGTTGTCACCGGGCCGGCTGCGCGACGCAGCACGCTCTGCACTCGCAGGACGAGTTCGCGCGGGCTGAATGGCTTGGTGATGTAGTCGTCGGCACCCAGCTCGAAGCCGAGGATGCGATCCACTTCCTCGGCCTTCGCCGTGAGCATCACGACCGGGATGGCCTTGGTCGCCGGGTCTGATTTCAGAGCCTTGCAAACTTCGATGCCCGACATGCCCGGAAGCATGAGGTCGAGCACGATGAGCGCAGGGATTTCGGCGCGCGCTTTTTCCAGCGCAGTCGGGCCGTCGTCAGCCTTCAGCGTGCTGAAACCAGCCGCTTTGAGTTTGTCGCAAACGAGGTTGAGCACATCTGCTTCGTCATCTGCCACGAGGATTTTTTTGCTTTGCAGTTTAGTCATGAAAGCGACTGGCAATGTGCGATCCCTCGCACGCGGCGACAAGGGATCACTTGTCACAATCCTGCAAAC
>JAYUIF010000180.1:0-10444 GCA_043766295.1 Spartobacteria bacterium
CCGAGCACATCACACATAAGTCGTTGATGCACAGAGAAGTGGAGGCGAGGGGAGTTGAACCCCTGTCCTGGCTGACGTCCTCACAAGCTTCTACATGCGTAGCACCGTCGTTGCTTTAGCCCTTGCGCCGCAGACGGGCACGCTGCGCAAGGCCGATTGTCCACGAGTTTTCTCATCCGCAGCGGCGGTCAATCCCGCTACGAACCAGCCTCTGGTATTGGCTCCCGGCATAGAGGCGTCCGCCGGAAACCACTGGTCCATTAAAGGACTCTCCCGCGACTAGGCCGCGAGGGCAAACTGAGACTCGAAAGCCTCGGTTGCATCGACAACATTGCTGTTGGCGTTTGATTTGTTTGCCCAGAGGATTTAACGCGGCCAACCAGGCTTCCGCGGCATGCGACCAGTGTTTCAATCAGTCAGTCGAAACCAGTGCGCCCCCTTTTTGGGGTGCGCGGAAAATAGCGGGCGACTCTGCTTTGGCAAGGACTCAAAATGGCGCGCGCGGCTTTGATGTTTGCGATGTCATGGAAAAGCTCTTTGCCGCGAGCGCGGTTTCATACCATTCTGTCGCTGCAAACTTTCACCCTTTTCCGAACGATGAAAAAACTACTCCTGCTCATCACATTTTCCGCACTGCCATTGCTGGTGTCCGCGCAGACTGTGGCTGATTCTCAACGCAAGGCTGCTGCGAAATATCCCGAGCTGTCGAAGGCTGGCAGTCCGCTGAATATTAAATTCATCGCGATGGTGAACGAAGCGAAACAGAACAACCCCACGTCGCTGAACGATCCAAACTGGCCGATGATTCTCGCGGATCGCGCGGCTGGAACTGCGTCGCCGCTCAAGGTTGTTTTGCCGAAGAATATCCCGGAGCTGCAAGCGATGGCTGACAAAGACTATGCCCCCGCACAGGCAGCACTCGGCGTGATGCATCGCGACGGGCAGGGTTTTACAAAGGATGATGTGGAGGCGGTGAAGTGGTTCCGCAAGGCGGCGGAGCTAGGCGATGTCGGTTCGATTTATAATCTGGCGGTGGCGCTGCGCGATGGCGCGGGTGTGGATAAGGATGCGGACGAGTGTGTGAAGTTTTTCAATAAAGCGGCGGAGGCGGGTGACGCCAAAGCGCAGTTCGCGCTCGGTGTAATTTACGAAGAGGGTCATCTCCAGCCAGTCAATGACGAGGAGGCTGCGAAGTGGTTTCGCAAGACGGCGGAGCTGGGAATCGCTGAGGCGCAGAGCAAACTTGCGATGATGTATTTCACAGGACGCGGTGTGAAAAAAGACGGCATCGAGGGAGTGAAGTGGCTGCGCAAGGTGGCGGAAAATGGGGATATGAAAGCGCAATGCGATCTCGGAATTATTTTCCGCGACGGCCAGTTGGTGACGAAAAACGAGACTGAAGCTGTGAAGTGGGTTCGCAAAGCGGCGGAGCAAGGGGATCCGCGGGCGCAGTATGCTCTCGCGGATATGTATCAAAATGGATTGGGTGTGCCGAAGAACGTGGAGGACGCGTATGTGTGGATGCTCATCGCGGGCGGGCAGGGAAATGATGATGCGCAAACTAACATTTCGAGATTTGAGCGGCACACTTTAACGCCAGCCCAACGCGCCGATGGGCAGCGAAAAGCGAATGAATTCAAGCCGAAGAAGACGGCTCCTCCGCCGGATGGCGCGCAGCCGCGCTGACACCACGCTTTTCTCGCAAACGCACATCGGTGGGGCGGAACTTTCACCTTGTCGCTGACTGCCTGCGGCAACACGCTCGCAGACTTGAAAAATCGAACCTGCATTTTTCCCGTCGTAATCTTCGCGCTCAGCACGGCGCTTTCACCCATCTGCCACGCGGAGGGAAATCCGGCGGCGTATTCGGACGCCGAAGCTGAGAAACACAAGGGCGAGGAAGCGGCGGTGACGGGCAAGGTGTTCGGAGTCTCCAAGTCGGCAAAGGGAACTACCTATATTAATTTCGGCGCGCGCTACCCGAATCACACTTTCACGGGCGTCGTCTTTGCGAGCGACACGCAAAAAGTCGGGAATCTTTCCGCCCTCGCGGATCAAATCGTGACGCTCACCGGGCGCATCGATCTTTCGCCCGATGGGAAACCACAAATCATCATCAAATCGCTCGATCAAATCACCATCCCGAAAACCGTCGCGCCTGCTCCATCCACACCGCCAGTCCCGCCAGCTCCTACGCCGCCAGAACCGCCAGCGCCGCCCGTCGCCACGAATCCAGCGCCCGCCCCACAGCCCACGCCACAACAAAAAGCCGCCGAGCCCAAACACATCGCTCTCGCCGCCAATTGGACCACAGCTCCGCAAAGCGGCGAGATGACTCGCAAAGATCTCGCCACCATTTTCGGCGACCAGATTTCCTCCGGAAAAAATACCACGGACGAAGCCGCTATCGTCATTTACCCCGAGGTGCCCTACCTGACTCCGCTCGCCAACGCGCGCAAGAAACTCAACTTGGAAAATACGAATCCGGTGCGCGTAAAAATCACCACGCCGGGACTGCCCGCAGACTCACTCGTTGCAAATACTTTCGCCGGCATTTTTCCAGGCGGTTTCACAAGCATGACGCTCATCACCGACGGTGCCGAGCAAGTGGTGAGCGTGCTCCTCGTTGACGACAACCCCCGCCAGCGCACCACGGAAATCACCGAGACCGACGGCTTTCACACCTATAATTTCATCCTCAATCGCGCCAAGTCCACCGCGCAGCTTGTCATCAAACATGAAGTCGTCCGCGAAGGCGCGCCCGCCGGAGTGATTGTCGTGAACTCCATTCTCATAGACCCGAACGCTGTGGACCCCGCAGCCACACCGCGCCCCGCGACACGCTCATCCACCGCTGCAAAAAAAACACGCACTGGAAAAATCATCGAGCACTCGCGCTGGTTCGTCCCAAAGCCGCTGGCCAGCATCATCCTCCGCGCATCGGGAAGTCGCTGAGCACATCACCGCGCGAGCCGGGTGTTTTTTCGCAAAAAGCGCCGTCTGAAAAAACACCACCCGCTCCACGCTGTATTCATGTGGGTTTCCGCGTGTATGACAGCCGGGGAAAGGGCTAAAAGCTAGTTCCACGATGGAGTGCGTGCGGATGTCGTGATTTCGTGAGGGAGAGCGGGCGATTGCTGCCGACGCAAGCACAAATTCACCGCGAAAACTTTTGTTTCGTTTGGGTGTCAATTTTCTTGGCGACCCCCACTAATTGTGGTTTTATGTCGGCCTACGCCCAAGATGGTGTGGTTATTCACAGGCCTCCGCCCTGTAAACCACGACTTATTGGTGTGTTACCCAGACTCTTTTCACCAGTTATTCACTTACTCACTACCCGCCATGCCAACCTTGCCAAAACTCCAAACCTCAATTCGTTCTGTCAGCACACCAGTCGCCCACGCACGCGCGACTCGCCCAACCAAAGCCATGAAAACCACCAAGCCAACCGGAAAAGGGCTGAAATTTAACCGCACATTCAGCAATCCCGCCATCGCTCCATTCGACGAAATCGAATGGGAACTGCGCACCGCCGAGATCAATGACGACTCGGGCAAAGCCATCTTTAAGCAGACGAATGTCGAGGTGCCAAAGTCGTGGTCGCCGCTCGCGACGAAGATTGCGGTGTCCAAATATTTTTACGGCGACATCACGAATGGAAACGACCCGTATAAAAACGGGCGCGAGCGTTCGGTGAAACAACTCGTGAATCGCGTGACGCGGACGATCACCGACTTCGGCATCAAGGACGGATACTTTGCTGACAAGGAAAGCGCGGACAATTTCTACAACGAACTGACGTGGCTTTGCGTGAATCAATTCGGCGCGTTCAACTCGCCGGTGTGGTTCAACGTGGGTCTGTATCACCAATACGGAACCGGCGTCGGTCGCGGCGAAGGCAACTTTTATTACAACCGCGAGAAGGGCGTCGCCGAGCGCGCGCCTACGCAATACGAATACCCGCAGGGCAGCGCGTGCTTCATCCAGAGCGTGAAGGACACGATGGAAGACATCATGAATCTCGCGCAGAGCGAGGCGATGCTCTTCAAATACGGCAGCGGCACGGGCAGCGATCTTTCCTCGCTCCGCAGCACTCGCGAAAAACTCAGCGGCGGCGGCAAGCCGAGCGGCCCGCTTTCGTTCCTGAAAATCTACGACCAAGTCGCGGCGACCGTGAAATCCGGCGGCAAGACCCGTCGCGCGGCGAAGATGAACACCATCAAAGACTGGCACCCCGACGTGGAGGAATTCATCGAGGCGAAATTGAAAGAAGAGAAAAAGGCGTGGGCGCTGATTGATGCGGGCTACGATGGCTCTTTCAACGGCGATGCCTACGGCTCCGTGATGTATCAAAACGAAAACCTCAGCGTTCGCGTGAGCGACGATTTCATGGACGCCGCCATCGCCGGACGCGAGTGGTGGACCAAGCGCGTGACCGACGGCAAGCCCTGCGAAAAGAAGGACGCCCGTGGAATGCTCCGCAAAATCGCCGAGGGCACGCACGTTTGCGGCGACCCCGGGATGCAGTTCGATACGACCATCCACAAATGGCACACCTGCAAAGGCACCGACCGCCAGAACAGCACCAATCCTTGCTCCGAGTATCTTTTTCTCGACAACACCGCGTGCAACCTCGCCTCGCTGAATCTCCTCAAATTCAAGCAGACCGACGGCACCTTCGACGTCGCGCGCTTCAAAGCCGCCGTGCGCGTCTTCATCACCGCGCAGGAAATCATCGTGGATAACGCGAGCTACCCCATCAAGGAAATCGCTGAGAACTCCCACATCTTCCGCACCCTCGGCCTCGGCTACGCAAATCTCGGCTCGCTCATCATGTCCTACGGCCTCGGCTACGACAGCGATGAAGGCCGCGCGCTCGCCGGTGCAATCACCGCCATCATGACCGGCCACGCCTACGAGCAAAGCGCCCGCATGGCGCAGGCGATGGGAGCATTTCCCGGCTACCGCGATGCACGGTGCAGCGGCACTCCGAAACCCATCGCAAAAGACAACGTCGCGCCCATGCTCGAAGTCATCGAGCAACACCGCGACAGCGTCGAGAGCATCCAAGTCAGCGACCGCTTCGGCTATTTGAAAGACGAAGCCCGCGAGACATGGGCCACCGCACTTTCGCTCGGCAAAAAGCACGGCTACCGCAACGCACAAGTCACCGTGCTCGCGCCCACCGGCACCATCGGCTTCCTCATGGATTGCGACACCACCGGCATCGAACCCGACGTCGCGCTCGTAAAATACAAACTCCTCGCAGGCGGCGGGAACCTCAAAATCGTCAACCAAACCGTCAAGCCCGCACTCCAATCCCTCGGCTACGCCAACGATCAAATCGAGCGCATCATTGCCCACATTGATTCCTACGACACCATCGAAGACGTCCATGACGAGCAGAACGGAACCGTCATTCGCAGCGGACTCCGCGAAGAGCACATCAGCATTTTCGACTGCGCATTCAAAGCCGCGCACGGCAAGCGCTCCCTGCATTATCGCGGCCACATCCGCATGATGGCCGCAGCGCAGCCATTCCTCAGCGGTGCCATTTCCAAAACCGTCAACCTTCCCGAGCACGCCACGGTGGACGACATCATCAACACCTACATCGAAGGCTGGCAACTCGGTCTCAAAGCCATCGCAATCTATCGCGATAATTCCAAGCGCAGCGCCCCGCTGTCCGTGGACAAAAAGAAACACAGTAGCAGCAACAACGAAGCAGCCGTCGCCGGCATCGAGGCCGTCGTCAGCGACAGCACCACACTCGAACAGCGCATCGTCGAACTCGAACAACAAGCCGACGACCTACGCAAACAGGCCGACCAACCCGTCCGCCGCCGGATGCCCGACACCCGCGTTGCACTCACCCACAAGTTCGACATCGCAGGCCACGAAGGCTACATCACCGTCGGCATGTTCGATGACGGCCAGCCCGGCGAACTCTTCGTCCAGATGCAAAAAGAAGGCAGCACCCTCGGCGGCCTCATGGTCACCATCGGCGCGCTCACCAGCATGTCCCTGCAATACGGCGTGCCCCTCGAAAGCATGGTCCGCAAATTCGCCCACCAACGCTTCGAGCCCAGCGGCTTCACCAAAAACCCCGACATCCGCACCGCCAGCAGCATCACCGACTACGTCTTCCGCTGGCTCGGCTGCCAGTTCATCAAAGGATACAAAGAGGCGACCTCGCCAAAGGCGCTCCAGTCCGACCTTCCACTCCGCGAGCTGCCCGAGATGGACAAAAAATCCATTAACCGTCCCGTGCACGATCTTGAGCGCACCGCCGAAAAAGAAATCATTGATGTCGTCACCCACCCCGGCAACAGCGAAGGCACCCCGCACCTCGCCATAGAAGGCGATACCCACGCCGACCGCCTCAAAAAAGCCCTCGGCAATATGTTCATGGACACGCCGTGCTCGAACTGCGGCAGCAGCAAAGTCATCCGCGCCGGAGCCTGCGGTTGCTGCACCGAGTGCGGCACCAGCCAAGGCTGCTCCTAGCCGCCACGGAATCTCGAAATCATCCCAATGAGCGACAAAGCCAAAGGACAAATCCGCGACGAAGGCCCCATCCTCGCTGACTGATCCATCTCCGCAGCGGCGCATACACAAGGCGCGATGACGTTCCCTGCTTACTAGTCGCCTTGCTTCGCGAGCAGGTCGAGGATGGAGCGCTTGTCGGCTTTTGCGATGGTGATGTTGCCGATTTGCTTGGAGGCGACATCGGGATCTTTCAAGCCGTGGCCTGTCACCGTGCAGACAATGCGCGCGCCCTCGGGGATGGCGGGCAGCGGGCAGATGGCGCAGCGATCTTTGCCGCAGCATTTCATCAGCCCGGCGATGCTCGCGGCGCTGGCGGGCTCGACGAAAATTCCCTCGTTCGAGGCCAGCCACGCTTGCGCGGAAAGGATTTGCTCGTCGGTGACGATGTCCACCGCGCCGCCGCTGTCGCGCATCGCGGCGCTGGCTTTTTCCCAGCTCGCCGGATTACCGATGCGGATCGCGGTGGCGAGGGTCTCCGGTTTTTCGACGATGCAGTTGTGGTAAATCGGTGCGGAGCCTGCGGCCTGGTAGCCGATCATTTTCGGCAGCCGCGTCGCGCGACCGATGCCGTGGAATTCTCGGTAGCCCATCCAATACGCGGAGATGTTGCCCGCATTTCCCACGGGCATGATGTGGACATCCGGCGCATCGCCGAGTGTCTCGATGATTTCAAACGCGGCGGTCTTTTGTCCTTCGAGCCGATACGGATTGATCGAATTCACGATGGCGATGGGCTCCGTCTCGCCGATCTCGCGCACGAGCCGCAGTGCGTCGTCGAAGTTTCCTTCGATGGCCACCACTTTGCCGCCATGCATGAAAGCCTGCGCCAGTTTTCCGAGCGCAATTTTTCCCGCCGGCAGCAGCACGATGCACGCGATGCCTGCGCGCGCGGCATACGCGGCGGCGGCGGCGCTGGTGTTGCCCGTGCTCGCGCAGATGACGGCCTTTGCGCCCTGCTCGCACGCTTTACTGATGGCCATCGTCATCCCGCGATCCTTGAACGATCCGGTCGGGTTCAGCCCTTCGTATTTTACGAAAACTTCGCAGCCTCGCCCGACGAGCGCGCTCAGCCGGGGCGTGTGGATGAGCGGCGTGCTGCCTTCGTTTAGCGAAATGACGGGGGTCTTTTCGCTCACAGGCAAATGCGCGCGCCAGCGGGCGATGACTCCTCGGTCGTGTAACGTGTGGAAGCTCATGGTGCGAAAAGAGGCGGACTATTTCGCAGGCGCGGCGTCGGCGGCAAGCGGGATCATGAAGTTCGTGACGCTCGCTTGAAATGAACTTCGTGAACGCGACGACCGTCGGCCTTGGTGACGGTGATCTCGAAATCCTCGATGCGCGCTTTTTCGCCGCCCTTCGGAAGATGGCCGATGAGTTGCGTAACGTAGCCGCCAACGGTGCTCACGTCGTCGCTTTCAAGATCGAGGCCGAGCATTTCGTTCAGTTCGTAAAGGCCGAGCGAGCCGTCCACGTTGAATTCATCCTGCGTGACGCGGCGCATCTCGGGCTTCTCGGTGTCGAACTCGTCCTGAATGTCGCCGACGATTTCCTCGAGCACGTTGTCGAGCGTGACGATGCCGGCGGTGCCACCGAATTCATCCACGACGAGTGCGAGATGTGCGTGGCGGCTGAGAAAAAAGCCGAGCAGTTTTTCCAGCGGCATCATCTCCGGGACGTTGTGCAATTCGCGCTTGATGTTCTCGAAATTCGCAGCGGGCTCGCGCATGAGCTTGAGCAGATCCTTGATGTGGACGAGACCGATGGTGTCGTCGAGATGCCCGCGGCAAAGCGGGAAGCGCGTGTGGCGGCTCTCGGTCGCGCGCTTGAGGTTTTCCTCGAAGTTGTCCTCGGTATTTAAAAACATGACCTCGCCGCGCGGCGTGGTGATGTCGCGCACCACGCGATCTTTGAGATCGAGTGCGTTGATGAGCAGTTCCTTCCCGAGCGGCGAAACTTCATCCGCACGCGCGCTCTCGGCGAGAATGACGCGCAGCTCTTCCTCGCTGTGAACCAATTCTCCTTCGCCCACCGGGCTGATGCGGAAAAGACGACGCAGGATCAAATTCGCGGACACGTTCAACAGCCAGATGAACGGCTTGAAGACGGAGACAAAAAGCTGGAGCGGACGAACAAGAATGAGCGCCATCCGCAGCGGGTGGCGGATGCTGAGATACTTCGGCGCAAGCTCGCCAATGATGATGTGGAGGAACGTGATGAACGTGAGCCCAAGCCCCCATCCCGCGCCTTTTATAATGGCCGGACTCTGCACCCCAAGCGCAACGAAAAGTGGCGACAACAGACGCTCCATGTAGGGCTCGCCGATGGCACCGAGGATGAGGCTCGTCACCGTGACGCCGAACTGCGTCGCGGAAAGATACGAATCCATGTGCCCCAAAACATGACGGGCTATGCGCGCACTCTTGTTGCCGTCCTCGATGAGCGGGTCGAGCTGGCTGGTGCGGACTTTCACCAACGCAAATTCCGCTGCGACAAAAAAGCCGTTCAGCAGCACGAGAAAGAAAATGCCGGTCAGGTGCAGGACGATGGAACTGAACGAATCCCACTGCGCTGCGATGTCGTGGGTTTGTGCTAAAAGCTGCATCGTCGTTTAAAAAGCAACGAGTCGCAGACCCTGCGGCCTGCGACTCGTTAAAAGGTTCGGCGCGGGCCGGATTACCAGCTCGATTTGGTGACGCCCGGGATGAGGCCGTTGCTCGCCATTTCGCGGAATTGAATACGCGAAAGTTGGAAGCGGCCCATGAAAGCGCGCTTGCGGCCAGTTGCATTGCAGCGACGACTCAGGCGCACGGGGCACGCATTTCGCGGGAGCATGGAAAGGCCGATGTAATCGCCCTTCTTTTTCATTTCAGCGCGGATGGTGGCGTATTTCGCCACAGTTTTTCCTTTGCGTTTTTCGCGTTCGAGCCAGCAGGTTTTTGCCATAGATATTTTTAAAGTGAGGCGCGGAAAGTAAGGGGACACTCAAAGAAGGCAAGCCAGATTTCAGCTATTGTTCAAGCCGTGAGCCGAAAGTAAGTGTTACCCGAGGGACGGGAGGGCGTCGTGATCAACGATATCCATTTCAATGGTGTGGATAACACGGTTTGCAGCGGATTCATCGATCAGGCGCTCTCGGGGAAACCTCTGGCTATTTTCGGCGATGCGGAGAGAGAAAGCTTGAGTCAGACAATTTGCTCATGGAGCAATCTTTCGTTGCAACACGACGTTTGCTGATAAACATAGAGATGTCCGCATTTCGACACGGATCTCTGCTCTCCTATTTCCAAAAATGCGTTACCTTTGCCGCCTCCTGATTCTTCTGGCACTGTTCAGCGCAGCGCCACTTCGTGCGGATGTGACCATCACGGAGTTCCTCGCATCCAACAAAACTGGTCTGACCGACGAAGACGGTGCCACTTCCGATTGGATCGAGCTTTATAACGACGGAACGACCCCGGTGAATCTCTCCGGTTGGCACCTCACGGATAGCGCCATCAACCCTACCAAATGGAGTTTCCCCGCAGTCACCATCGATCCGAAGGGCTTTCTCATCGTTTTTGCCTCTAGTAAAAACCGCGTCGTCCCGACTGCGCCACTGCATACCAATTTCAAGATCGCCTCCGGCGGCGGCTACCTCGCGCTGCTGCGGGCGGACGCTTCTGTCGCAACGGCTTTCAATCCCTACCCCGCCCAATACGACGACAAGCCCTACGGCTTTACGCAGACAGTCACGACGACCCAACTCCTCGCGCCGGCCAGTTCGGTGAAATTTTTCATCCCCACCATCGCGACGCCGAACGATGCGACTTGGACGGCACGCACTTTCGATGACGCAAGCTGGACGAGCGCCACGGCGGGTGTCGGCTTTGACCCCAGCGGCGTGAGCGGTTATGCG
>JAYUIF010000181.1:0-4401 GCA_043766295.1 Spartobacteria bacterium
CTCTTTGTGGGTCTCCCGTGGTGCCTGAAAACTAGTCGGAGCGTGCCTACACACGCCCCGTAACAGGCACCGCTAAGAGCCTACAAAAGGACGCTTTCAACACGCCCCGAATCGGGGCGTGCGTCGAGCGGTTGCCTTTTGAGTCCTCGAAATTTAGCGGTTTCGTTACGGACAGCAGCCGAAGCTACGCAAAGTTGTGTTTTAGAAAATTAGTGGGTCGGTGGTTGGTGAGAGGTTTCTTTTTCGGAACGGGCGGAGGCTACCGATCTCGCACGCTCGGCGACAAGCACGGTGTTTGTCGAAGCGCGGCTTTGCCACGGAGCGGCGGAGGCGGCGCGGTGCCGTCGTTCCGTGTCACACTCAGGCCGCGTCCACCATGCGCAGGATTTCTTCGATGACTTGCGAACTCTCGACGATGAGCGCCGGGGCGTAGTCCATCGCGTCGTATCGGCGCTGAAATTCGTCTCGTGCGATGCGTCCGGTTTTCAGCAGCGCGACGATGGTGTTGATGTCTTTCAAGCCGCGATCCGGCATTTCGCCACCAAGCCGACGGCTGAGTCGCGAGCGAGCGGTGGCGGCGACTTTCGTCACCGCCATGTCCACGGGGAGGCTATGCCAAAGACATTCTCGCAGCCGGACACCGGCACGAGCCGCTGCCGCCAGTCCTTTGGAAAAGCGTCGGCAAGCCGTAAATCCACGAAGTCGCCGTAGTGGCCGGTGGCGGCGTGGTAAGCGTTATCTTCGCCAAATTCCGCCTCAAGCCGGTTGCGCATCTCCGCGTCTTCGGGATCCAGGAAAAAGTCCGCATCGAGCGTGGCGAGGACGCCGATTTGTGCGGGATCATCGTTCGGAAAACTCGCAAGCAGCGACGAGGATCCAAAGATGATGATTCGATGAGCTGGCAGCGTCCTCCGAATGGCGCCGATGAATCGCGTCAGTGTCTGGAAGTCCATGAAAGCCGATCCAGTTCCGCTTTGCTGAGTATGCCGGGAAAAGGCGAGAATCCTTTCCACAGAAGAGCCTCCCACGACTGGTCGCGCAGCAGCGCGAGGAGGCGGGCCATGCCTGCGGGGGATGATTGTGCGTCGAGGATTTTTGCGCGCCATTCTTCGAGGCGGGCGGCGCTGGAATGACCGAGCGCGAGCCAGCGCGCGATGTTGGCGAGCGGGATTTCCAGCAGAGCGGGGTCGGCTTCGATTTTGTCCGCCATGAGCCGAAAGCGATCCGCCGAGACTTCGTCGCCAGTGCGTGCGCGGGAATTCGTTGCGGTGCTCATGGCGGCACATTGCCACGGCGGAAGGCTGAAACCAAGCCCGCTTTTCGTGCGCTCACACCGAGCCGGCGAGCGTCTTCACTTTTGCCTTAGCGGTCGCGTCGTGGTCGGCTTTTGCGTAGGCGCCGAAGTCGTTGAACCACCATTTTTTCGCCCAGCGATACATCCAGTGTTGCTCGGGGATTTCCTCGCCGGGGAGCCATTGGGAAAAGCGCGGGGTCATCGCGTCGAGTTCGGCAATCGCAGTGCCGCGCATCGTCGTGTCGCGTGCGCCGTGCTTGATCACGATTTCTTTCACGAGGTCGGGTCTTTCCAAAACCACGCAGCCGCGTGTGTGCTGCGCGCTGATGTCGCGGAAGTCTTTTAGAAAAGCGGAGTCACGCATCGTGGCGAAGACGCCGCGCGGGTCGCGGATATTTTCCGTGGCAAACTGGATGATCGGGCACGGCTCGATGTCGCCCTTGGGATTGATGTGATGCGAGATGCCGTTGCTCATCGGGCAGAGTGCCTGGCCTCGATGATCGTAATAAGCGTCCACGATGCCGATGGGCATTTTGGTGCGCATCTCGACGACGAAACGGCGCACTTGCACGAGTTGCTGCGGGGAGAGCGCGAGGGCTGGGTTCATTTTGGGCCCGACGGGGCGGTAGGTGTGAAACCAAACATAGTGCGCACCAAATTCGATGAGTTCGCGGAGCCATTGCTCGGTGCAAAGTTCGCCGATATTCGTCTGGCACACGCTGGTGGCGACGCCGGTGAGGAGGCGTTCTTTCAAACACGCACGCAAACCGCGAAGGGTGCGCTCATAGACGTGCTTATTGCCGCGCCGTTCGTCGCTGGTGACCTCGCGCCCTTCAATGCTGATGAGCGGGGTGACGTTGCCGATTTCGCGGAGGCGGCGCGCGACTTTTTCGGTGATGAACTGGCCGTTGGTGAAAACCTGAAAATAGCAGTCGGGATGCGCTGCAAAGAGGTCGAGCAGCTCGGGGTGCATGAAAGGCTCACCGCCAAGGATGCCAAAAAAGGCGTTCCCGTGCGCCTTGGCGTCGTTAATGGTTTTGTTGAGCGTTTCGAGATCGATCTGCGTGCGCTCAGCTTCGACATCCACCCAGCAGCCCTGACAGCGAAGGTTGCAGGAATTCAGGATGGAGAGATAGAGGAAGGGCGGGAAAAACTCGCCGCGCTTGATGCGTTTTTTGAAGAGCTGGATCGAGCGGATGCCCTTGTAGCCGAAATTCCACAGGAATTTCGCGAGGCAGCGCAGGTCGGTGGTGCGCAGGATGCGGAGTGCGAGTGATGGAAACATGAGCGGCGGATTCTATGGACGACGCACTGTGAATTCAGTGCCGATATGGATGTTTCGGATGCTCATCTTTCGGCGAAGCTAGCCGCCACTCCCCCGCCAAGCAACGACAGCGATGAAGCTTCGCTGCCTAAGCATTCGCTCGCATAGTGGTCAAAGTTCCGAACTTCTCCGCTTCATGTTGCCACGTCGTAAATTCATTAAAACTCTCGCCGGTCTCGCTGTTGCCACCACCGCGCGCTCCCTATCAGCGCCCGAGCCAACACTTCGTCCGCCGGAAAAACCGAAAGGTTTTCCAACGCTGTGGGTCGGCGCAGTCACAGCCACGGGCGGCGTGGTGAAAACCAAGCTCCCGCCCGGCCTGCACCCACGCCTGCTTGTGCGCGAAGCTGGCGGCGCACCTGTCATTTTCGCCGCCGAACCACAGCGCGATCCCGCTTCGACCGTGGTGACTTTCCAACTCAAACATCTGCGCCCGCAAACCGACTATCAATGCACGCTGGAAGTGAACGGCGCACCGGCAGTTTTCCCACCCGCGATGGTGCGAACTTTTCCGCCGGAGGGACAGCCCGCGTCGTTCACATTCGCGTTTGGATCGTGCGCGCGAACGGGATCGCAACACGCAGTTTTCAACACCATCGCGCGCAAGCGGCCCGCCGTCTTCGTGCATCTCGGCGACATGCATTACACCAATATCTCGCGCAACGACCCCCGCCTTTTCCGCGCAGCGTGGGACACCACACTCTCCTCCCCCACGCAGGGCGCGCTCTACCGCAACATCCCGCTCGCGTATATCTACGACGACCACGACTTCGGCCCGAACGACACGGACAGCCGCTCGCCTTCGCGGCCTGCCGCGCGCAGTGTGTATCGCGAATATGCACCTCACTATCCACTGCCCGCCGGCGAAGGTGATGCGGCGATTTACCAAGCATTCACCGTGGCGCGCGTGCGCTTCATCCTCACGGATCTGCGCAGCGAGCGCGATGCCGGGAAAACACCGGACGGCCCCGGCAAGAGCATGATGGGCGCGGCGCAAAAAGAATGGTTCAAGCGCGAATTGCTGGAGTCTTCGCGCACGCACGGCCTCGTCGTGTGGGGCAGCAGCGTGCCGTGGATCGGTGCCAAGGGTGGCGACTCGTGGCAGGGCTACGTGGACGAACGTCGCGAGCTGTGCAATTTCATCGCGCAGCATCGCATCAAAAATCTCTGCATCCTCTGCGGCGATGCCCACATGATCGCCGCCGACAACGGCACGCACAGCGATTACAGCGACGCCAAAAAACTGCGGATCCCCGTGCTCCACGGCTCGGCGTTTGATCAAGGCGGCAGCACGAAAGGCGGCCCATACAGCGAAGGCGTTTACCTTCCAAAAAACAACGAAGGGCTCTTCGGCTGGGTCGAAGTGGAAGACGACGGGCAGCGTGTCGCCGTGCGCTTCACGGGGAGAAATCAGGACGATGAAGTGAAGGTGAATCTGAATTTCGAGATGACGTAGCGAAGGAATGACGGATGACGAATGATCCGCACGACACGCTTGCAACATTCGGAATCCGGCATTCGTCATTCGGCATTTCCTTCTTCCTCCTTGCCCTACGCTCCCTCTCCGTTTTGTGTGCCTCATCATGCTCCGCACTCTCGCGCTTTCATTTTTCGCGCTCTGCCTTACCGCCTGCGCCGCCGAAACTCCTGTCGCCGCACCAGCCGCCGCACCAGCCGCGCCGCGCATCACTTTCGCTGAGTGCAATGTCGAAGGCTCCTACATCGCGATCACCTTCGACGACGGCCCGCATGGAGGACAAACGCCGCGCCTTTTGAAAATGCT
>JAYUIF010000182.1:0-4392 GCA_043766295.1 Spartobacteria bacterium
TTCCGGCGGCACGCCAGCGAGTGACGCTGTTCGCGCTTTTGCCGCTGGAACGAAGGATCGTCCCCAGCGTTGGAGAAATGTGAAGGGCTTCACGGGCGCGGACTGTGTGGAAAGAGGCCTCGTTGAAGCGAGCGATTATTCGAGGGAGAGGGGCGCGGCATGGACGACATGGACTGGATGGACGGAATGGACGCGGCCACCAATCACCAGTCACCAGTCACTAACTTATTTTGGCGCGATACGCCGCCGCATCCATCAGCGCGTCGCGGTCGGCGGGGTTGGAGAGTTCGAGTTGAAACATCCAGCCGTCGCCGTAGGGATCGGTGTTCACGAGCGCGGGGTTGGTTGTGAGGCCGGGGTTCACGGCGACGACTTTTCCAGCGGCGGGCGCGTAGATGTCGCTCGCGGCTTTCACGCTTTCGACGACGCAGATGACTTCGCCGGCGTTCACGGTTTTGCCGATGGCGGGGAGATCCACGAAAACCACATCGGTCAGCTCATGCTGGGCGTGGTCGGTGATGCCGGCGGTGCCGTCGGCGCGGAGCCATTCGTGGGAGTTTGCGTAGCGGAGATCGTCTGGAATGTTCATGTGTTGAATAGTGAAAGTGTCGTCGCGTGCTATCCGGCGCTGCCGCTGCGGTGAAGCGGTTTTTTTTCCACGACGGCGGGAAAGCGGCGTCCGCGAATGTCAATTTCGATGGCGGTGCCGGGCGCGGTGGGCACCGGGAGATACGCGAGGCCGATGCCGCAGCCGAGCGTGGGCGAAAGACCACCGCTGCATGTCTCGCCGATTTGCGCGCCGTCGCGCCAGATGGCGTAGTGGCTGCGTGGCGGCGGAGTTGCGCCGACCATTTTAAATGCGACGAGTCGCCGCGCGGGGCCGCTGGCTTTTTGTTCGGCGAGGACGGCGCGGCCCATGAAGTCGGGCTTGTTCAAATCCACAAAAAATCCGAGGCCGGCCTCGATGGGCGTGTGGTCGGGCGAGAGATCATTTCCGTTGAGCGGATAGCACATTTCCATGCGCAGTGTGTCGCGCGCGCCGAGGCCACAGGGCTGGATGCCAAAGGCCGCGCCGGTTGCGAGCACGTCGTTGAAAAGCTTCACCGCCGATGCAGCCGGACAGAAAATCTCGAAGCCATCCTCGCCCGTGTAGCCGGTGCGCGCGATGGAGAGCGGCACGCCGTCGAGCGCCAGACGGACGATGGCGTTGCGTGTGGGCGCGACGCATTTGCCCGCGACGAACGCATCGAACCACGCCGCAGCGCGCGGCCCCTGCACCGCGAGCCCCGCGTAGGCATCGCTCTGGTTTTCTAAAATCACGCCGTCGTCCAGATGCGCGCTGAGCCACGCGAAATCCTCGTCAATTTTCGCGGCGTTCACGACGAGCAGCCAGTCGTGATCGCAGATGTGGTAGATGATCAAATCGTCAATCACACCGCCGCGCTCGTTCAGCATCAGCGTGTATTGGCCGCCGCCGATGGCGAGCTTCTCGACGTTGTTGGTGAGCATCCGGTTCAGCCACGCGGCGGCACCGTTGCCCCGCGCAAAAAACTGGCCCATGTGCGAGATGTCGAAGACGCCAAGCGCGGTGCGGACGGCCTGATGTTCGGCGATGATGCCCGCGTATTGCACGGGCATATCCCAGCCTCCAAAGCCGATCATTTTACCACCGAGACGGACGTGTTCGGCGTGGAGCGGCGTTGTTTTTATGATGGCATCTGCGGACATGAGGGCGCGGAGACTAGGAGCCGAGCCGAGAGTGTCAACGCCCGCGCTGCCACGTATTCCATTTCGCCATGATGAAGCCGCTGGCCATGCCAAACGCGAGCCCCGCCGTGTGCGCGGCGTTGGCAATCGGGCCGAGCGCGCCGGTGTAACAAACGACCAGCCAAATCATCATCAACTGCACCGTCTGTGGGTTCAGTCTCCATAGGCCGGCACGATCAAATTTTCCACGCATCCAAAGATAGCCGAAGAGCCCGTAGTTCACGCCCGAGAGACCGCCCGCGCCGGGGCCGGCCCATAGCAGTTGCGCGTAATTGCTCACGATGGCCGTGAGTAAAACAAGCACCGCGAGATAGACTGCGCCGAAGCGATGCTGGATGAATCCACCGAGGTCGCGCAGCCACATCACGTTGAAAACAATGTGCAAGATTCCGAAGTGTAGAAAAATCGAAGCGAACAGCCGCCACACTTCGCCACGGCGCACTTCGGGCAGCGAGATGTCGTAAAAATGCCGCCGCACTTTGCGTGTGAATTCTCCACCGCTGGCCAGCATATCTTTGCTCGTTGCGACGATGTCCTCGATTTTTGCCGACTGACGCCACTCGGTCATCGCGAGTTTATTCCGCCGCTCGAATAATTTTTCTTCGGCGAGAGCTTTGTCCGATTTATCCGCACCGTGGCCCTGCGGCGTCCACGAGGATGGCATGATTTCCAACTCACCGGCCCAGAGCGTCACCGCTACGCTGATGATTGCGAGCAGGAGCGGCAGCCACGCAAAACCTGTGAAGTTGCGTTCGTATCCGATCCGCTCGCGCGTGATCACATTCGAGGCTCGCCGCGCGTCCTCTTTTTCCTGGCGGCTGCGCTTGGTGTTCGCCTCGCGCACGGCGGCGGAAAATTCGCCATCGTCCGGCGTGGCGCGATAGCGGGCGAGCGTGGCAGTGGCTTCGGCGATGTGGTCGTCGTCGTGGACCCAGATGGAGAAAGCGCCGTCGTCCTCGGTTTCGATGTCCGTCTCGATGCCGCGCACGTAGAGCACACCGCTGAGAGTCGTCGCGTCTTTTTCCGTAGGAAGGCTGCCAATATTTCGCATGGACGGGCTGTAGCAGCGCAGCGCACGGGCGACACGGGAAAAATGAAACATGGTGCCTCGCGCAAAGACACAAAGGCGCAAAGGATGAGAGAAGTGTTTTGTTCGTCTTGTCGGTGAGCGCGAAAGTTTTGGTCAATGCCGCGTCTTTGCGTCTCTGCGCCTTTGCGCGAGGCCATTGCTATTTTCGGGTTCGACTTGGAGGGATTGCCCTCGCCGCGTGTTTTGTGTTGCCTGCGTGCGTGCTGGATTTTGCCTACCGTCGTCTTGTTCGTCCGTTACTGTTCCGTTTCGATGCGGAGCGCGTGCATCATTTTGCGATGGCGTTTCTGCACGGGCTCGGGCCGGCGATGCAGAGTTTGCACCGCGCATTTCCGCAGGATGCGGCACGCGAGCGCGAAGTGTTCGGGCTGAAATTTCCAAACGCAGTCGGGCTCGCGGCGGGCTTCGACAAGAACGCGCTCGTGCTGCCCGCGTGGGAGGGGCTCGGTTTTGGTTTTGCGGAAGTGGGCACGATCACCGCGAAGGCGCAGCCGGGGAATCCGCGCCCACGGCTCTTCCGCGTGCCGGAGATCGGCGGCGTGATCAATCGCATGGGCTTCAATAACGACGGCGCGGAAGTGGTCGCCGCGCGGCTGGAGAAATTGCGCGCGACAAAGCGGTGGCCGCGTTTTCCCGTGGGAATCAATCTCGGCAAATCGAAAGTCACACCGCTGGAGGATGCCACGGCGGACTACCTCGCTTCGTTCACGCGACTGCGGGAACTGGGCGATTATTTCGTGTTGAATGTCTCGTCGCCAAACACGCCGGGCCTGCGAAAACTTCAGGATCGCACGGCGCTCGCGGAGCTTTTCGGAATGGTGCAGGCGGCGAACATCGCGCAAAAACCCGTGCTCGTAAAAATCGCGCCCGACCTCACGTGGGAGGCCGTGGACGATGTGCTCGCGCTCGTCGAGGAACACGGCATCGCCGGAGTCATCGCGACGAACACGACGATTGATCATTCCCCCGTGCCCGAGGCGCGTCGGCAAACCGGCGGGCTGAGCGGCAAGCCGCTGCGCACACGCGCCACCGAGGTCATCCGCCACATCACGAGCCGGACAAAAACGCCCGTCATCGGCGTCGGCGGCATATTTTCCGCCGATGATGCCCGACAGAAATTCGACGCCGGAGCCGCGCTCATCCAACTCTACACCGGCTTCATCTACGAAGGCCCCGCCCTAGTCCGCGCCATCGCCCGCCTGTGAGCGCATCGCATCTTGTCTTTACCGGGCTTTCGTGGTTTCTCGCTCGCGTCCAACGTTAGCTCTGCCCGTTCCTGCTCGCTCGATGAAACTTTCCTGCTTCGCCAATTCGACAAACATCTTTCGTCATTCGACAAACATCTTTCGCCATTCGCATCGCCTCTCGTTCCTCGCGAAAAACAAAAGTGCCAACGCCAAACGCGGCTTCCGCGCCCGCCGCCAGCAAACCGACGCGGACCTCGCCGTCAGGCTCACCACCATGGAGAACAACGCATGAATAGCAGCGACCTCACCGCAGACGACGGCTACCAAAGCCTGTTGGGAAAAATCTCC
>JAYUIF010000183.1:0-4378 GCA_043766295.1 Spartobacteria bacterium
ACCGCCGCCCTCAAAATCCCCACCGGCTGCCGCCTCGCCTACGATAGCGGCGGTCAGCCCGGCATCCTTTTTCCCAGCGCGTGGACGCAAAGATATTTCACCGAGCAAAACGGCGGGCTCGCTTTGCTCGAACTGCCGGAAGCTGCCGAAACGACTCACTGAGCTTTGTTGGCGACGGCTTGGGAAGCGACTCCCGTAGCGTGTCATCCTGAGCGAAGCGGAGGCGGAAAGGCGGGCGCAGCGCAGTCGAAGGATCCCGACGGTTCGTTCACGCGCAGTACGTTCTCGGACCGCCGGGGTCCTTCGACTGCGTTCCGTCCCACCTTCGCCCACGACGGAACTCCGCTCAGGATGACACGCGAGTGCGAGTCGGTTCTTTTTTCTCACCGTATGCCGACAGCCGCCCGCCAGCCCGCATCAATGCAGCATCGGCAGCGGGTTCGGCTCGCGGATGAGCTGGGCGTCGAGGTCGAGGAAATGGTCGAGGCGGCGGGCGGCAGCGGCTTCGTCGATGTGCCGCGCCATGAGGAGATACGTCGCGTAGTGGTTGCCTTCGCTTTCCACCAGACTCGCGTAGAAATCCGCGAGCGCGGCGTCAAGGTCGCGCACACCGTCGGCGAGGATTTGGAATTTCTCGCAGCTCCGACCCTCGATGAGCGCGAGGGCGGTGAGGTGGTCGATGACCTGCTCTTTCCGGCCTTTGCGGACGGCCTGCATCATGCCTTTGATCCACGGGCTGCGCTGCGGAGTGGTGAAGGCGATGCCGCGCTCGCGGAGCAGGCCGAGGACGAGGTCAAAGTGCTGGAGTTCCTCGATGGCGATGGCGTTCAGCTCGCGCACGCGGTCGTGCAGCTCCACGTATTTTTCGAGGTTCAGCGCGGAGGTCGCGGCTTTGCGTTCGAGGTGCGCGTGGTCGATGAGGACGGGCGCGAGGTTGGCGCGGATTTTCGGCAGCCAGTCGTCGGGAAGTTTCGCGCGCCAGAGGAGCATGGCGGGAATAAGAGGCCCGGCCAAAAAAGTTTCCAGTCCGCAATTCCGTCATTTGGTCAAATTCCGTAATTCCGTCTTAAAAAACGAAAACGGAATGACGGAATTTTGCCAAATGACGGAATGGTTTTGCGCCGCCTACTTCGGCGCGTTCTAGCGAACAATCAAATTCAAATGTTGAATGCGAGGAACTTACGAAAGGCGAACCGCGTTTTAGCGGCAGAATCAGAACGCCAGTCAGAACAAATCCCCCCATTTCCGCCATGTCCGCCAATGTCTTGCCGGATGAAAAGAGCCGGTCTGATTGCGGAATCTCCGCGCCGTCTCTGCCGCCGTCCTTCCGCTACTGGTGCCGGTGATTGCGCCCGCTGATTGCATTTGATTGCAACCGCCGCGCGGGGGTGCGTCACCCGATGTTGATTTGAATGGCGATGCCTGTGCCGCCCTGCCCTTGCTGCTCATCGTCCAGCCCGTAGCTTCGCCGCGCAACCTTGTCCAAGCGGTCGATGTCTTCCACGCGGTCGAGAATCGCGCCCGGCTCCATCGCTTCAAGATGCGGCAAGGTCTTCTCCACGAGGCCCGCCATTCGCTCGACGTGGCGCGTAGCGCGTTCCTGCATGCTCACCGCTGCCGCGTGTGCGGGGCTGACAGTCGGCGAATCCTGCGGCGCTGTCACGATTGCGCGTGCCTGCTGAATCTGCCGCGTCCAACCTTCGCGTTGGGCGCGTGCAAGGACGGTGCCCGCCGGGATGCCTGCGTTCCGGGCGAGTTCGCGCAAGCCGAGCCCGCTGGCGTGCGCGGTGCGCAGTTCAGCCCAGATCGAGTTCGGCAGTTTGCGCGGCGCGGGTGCGTGAGTGCTCATGCGACACTATTCATGGAAACGCGGTGATTGCATCGGGCAATCAATTTGCACCGCTCCCTTCGCGCGTGGCGGCGTCGCGCCCTATGCCGCCTTGCTTTCGAGCGTTCGTCGCGCCGCTTGCGGAAGCAATTCCTCCAGTCGCACCCGGAGCGCGCGGGCCAAAAACACCCACTCCGAATCCGACACCCAGCGCGACTGCCCTTCAATCTTGGCGATCATGTCCCGGCTCGCATCCCACCCGAGCCGCTGGCACACCGCGGCAAGCGCCGCCTGCGACAGCGTGCGTTGGGAGCGCAACTGGCGCAGCTTCGGGCCGACGATGTTGCGAGGGCGATTCATGCGTGTGCCGGATTCGGCACTTGACGCTAGGAGGCCCACGCGGCTCCCATGTGCGTAATACCGCACAACATTCGGGCGCTTCCGCGTAGTGCGGGTGCGCTTGGCTTTGGAGTCTCCCTATGAAAAAAACCACGCCAATCAATCTCGGAATCACGCTGGCCGGAGCCCTCGCGCTCATCGTCGTTCCCGCTCATGCTACGGTGAACATTGACTATGTGACAGTGGGTGATCTCGGCAATGCCAACGACTCCACCGGCTTTGGTGCCGTGGCCTACAGCTACCAGATTGGCAAGTACGAGGTAACCAACGCGCAGTACGCCGAGTTCCTTAACGCGGCGGACCCCGGCGGCAGCAACCCAAACGCCATCTACAATACCGCTATGGGGAGCGAAGCGCTGGGTGGGATCAGCTTTAACAGCGGCGCGACGGCTGGCAGCAAGTATGGGGTGAAGACGAACATGGGAGACAAACCGGTGAATTGGGTGTCCATCCTCGATGCGGAGCGGTTCGCCAACTGGATGCAAAACGGACAAGGCAGCGGCAGCACGGAAACGGGAGCCTATACGGTGGGGAGCCTTTCAATCCACGTCGGCACTGCCAGCGTGTGGATTCCCACGGAGAACGAATGGTATAAAGCCGCCTATTACCAACCCTTCGTCGCCGGGGGCGACTCCGACAATTACTGGCTCTACCCAACACGGAGCAACAGCGCGCCCACCTTGGCGACGGCAACGGCAACAGGAGTCATTAGCAATCCCGGAGCAAACGTGGCGAACTACAATCTTGGCGCAGACTGGAACGGTCAGGATGGAAACCTTACAACGGTGGGCAGCGCAGGGCCGCTGAGTGCCAGCTACTACGGCACCTTTGACCAAGGGGGCAATGTATGGGAGTGGAACGATGCGGTTATCGGTTCTGATCGTGGCTTGCGAGGAGGCGGCTATGAAGACGGCGGGCTCAATCTGCGCGCCACGTTCAGTGCCCCAAACATCCCCGATGGCGAGGGTGCCAATAAGGGCTTCCGACTCGCGAGCGTGGTCCCCGAACCTTCGTCCCTCGCGCTTCTTGGCGTCGCCGCTGTCGGGCTGGCATCGCGCCGGAATCGGCGAGCCTGCGTTCGCGAGGCTTCCGCTTTGGGCTGATACCCTGTGCAACTCGTGCAACTCGTGCAAGACGCTGGCGAGTTGCACGTCTTGCACGTCTTGCACAAGGGGACATGCCGTTTTCATTTCCTCGCTCTCGTGAAAAGCCGCGTGACGTGCCCGCCGTGTTCCGGCTGAGAGTCCGCGCCTGCGAGTAAGCCTTCGGTTTCCATTGTCGCGAGCAACGCGTGGGCTTCGTCCGCTGTGCGAGTAATTCGCGCCCGATAAACAGCGGATGCCCGGATTCTGCCCGGAATGTCCACAAGCAGTTTAAGCACTTCGTCCCGTAGCTTCCGCCGTCCCGCGTCCCGTCCCGCGCTCAGGATTTCGAGTTGCTGATCCGCGAACCATTCCGCGAGTTTGATTGCCCGCGCCGCCGTTTCCGCTTCGAGCGCTTGTTCGTGGGCTTGTGCGCCCCATTCGCCCGCGTGAAGACAAACCGCGAGACGCCAGGCTTGTTCACCCCACCGCGCCGCGTAGCTCGAAACGTCCCGCAATTCCCCGCGCCGCCGTCCGACAATCGCGTTGAAATGTCCATTCAGCAAAGCGAGCGCGTCCGGGCTGGGCACAATCGTCCGGGGCTCGTCCGCGAGCCGATAGGTTTTGAGCAAGGCGTGAATCGTCCGCCGGTAAGCCGCCGAGACTTCCGCCGGAATGCCCTTTGCGCCCTCCACGATTTCGAGGGCTTCCGCGTTCGTGTGACACACGAGAAGCCGGGGAATAAGCCCGCCGTCCGTGAGTTCCTTTTCCCCCAACAAGGTTTCCAGCTTGTCGGGCTGGGTGAGCCATAGCGCCGCGAGACACGGGCTTTTGAGTAAGACGGGCTCCGCGTGCTTTTGCCTATCCACGCGAAGGAAATCCCCGCTGAAGGCTTTCAAATAAACGCTTTCGTCCGTCCTATCGAGTGACGAGTAACGCCCCAGCAAATTGTTCACGATTGCCCCCGCGTCCGGGCTGATACTCGCGAGCGTTTCACCATTCGCCGCGAGTAGCGCCGCTAGCTTTTCCGTCGTCACGTCTTCCACGCTGAATGCCGGTGCGTGAAGCC
>JAYUIF010000184.1:0-4343 GCA_043766295.1 Spartobacteria bacterium
GGAAGCAATTGCTTCCTCGAAACGACGGAGGAAACCGTGCGCTTTTTTAAGGAGGTGCTTTGGACGAAGGGCGTCGAGGAGGTGAAGCGCATCCGCAAATGCTACACGAGCGAGGCGGAGGAAATCATGCGCCGTCACGTCGGCGTGTGCCTCGATACTTGCCACGTTGCGCTGCAATTTGAAGACCCGCTCACCGCTCTGCGCACGTATCGCAGCGAAGGCATCCGCATTTCAAAAGTGCAGCTCAGCGCCGCGCTCACCGTCGCGGCGAGCGAGGAGGGTTGGGAGGAACTGCGGCCTTTTGCCGAGGGTGTGTATCTTCACCAAGTCAGAGGGCGCACGGAGACCGGCGAGATTCGTTCGTGGAAGGATCTGCCACTCGCGCTCGCAGACACCGCCGGGCAGAAGGGACTGGATCAGGTGCGTGTGCATTTTCATGTGCCGCTCTTTTTCCGCGAGAGCGGATTGCTCGCGAGCACGGCGTCGCTGCTCACGCCGGACTTTTTCCACGAACTGCGCATGGGCGCGACGAGTCATGTGGAAATCGAGACCTACACGTTCGACGTGCTCCCGCCCGAGATTCATCCCGGCGACATGGTGAAGAGCATCGCCCGCGAATTCGCGTGGGTGCAGGATCATCTGTAGTCGGCTCTCACATTTCTTTTACAACCTCCGCACCGTGGCCTGACACATGAGGCGCGGCGTGTGCATACTTTCACCCAGCGCATGAAAAAGACTGTCTGGATATTTTTGCTCGCCGTGCTCCTGCCAAGTGCAGTGCTCGGCTGGCTGGCGCTGAGCGGCGCGGAGGAGCAGCAGATCGTCTTCGAGCGTCGCACAGCGGAGCTTTATCAAAAAGAAACGGAATCGCTCGCGGCGTCGGTGCGCGAGGCTGTGGAGTCGGAGCGGCGTTCGTTTGGGGATACGGTGCATCGTCTGCTGGCGAAGGGGGACGCCAATGCGCTGGCGCGTGATTTTACAAATACGCTATCCGATGCGTGGGGGCGCAGGGCCGTCGGTTTCGCGCTCGGGGCCGATGGACGTTTGCTTTCGCCCAGCAACGCAGGAGCCGCGAAGAATCCGGAGTGGCGGAAATTTCTTTTGGAAAACAGTTCATTTCTCAGCAGCACCGAGCCAGCGCAGGTTTATTACGCGCCCATCGAGGCGCAGGGAAAAATCGTGAGCAGAGTCGGCAATAAACTCGGCAGCTATACAGGAAATACTTCCACTCAGTCGCAGGTGGAATTGATGGCGAAGGACGCAGATTTGGATGCGTATCGGCAAAATGCAGACGCAAGCATTGCTGCTCGCGAGCGGGAAAAATCCGACGAGCAAATTGGCGGGCTCGCACTTGCGCAGGCGAAGCAGCAACGCGCACCCGCCGCACCCGTGGCTGCCCAGCCCGCCAAAACTTCAACGCCAGGAGCGGATGCGCCGGCACCGAAACCGCAGGGGGAAGCAAGTTTTAGCCGAGGCGGTTCAGCAATGCCATCGTCTTTGGCAAAAGCAGCAACTGCCAAAGCGCCGGTGAACGTGGAGAAAGATGAGGCGAAAAATTCGATTACGCTCCGTAACGACAAAATAAAATCCGAGGCAAATGACGCACTGCAAGACTCGGGGAGCGTGGCTGGTGAACCGCAAAAGAAACGCAATGAGGTGCGTGAGAGTAGTCGAATGGAGGTCGGTAAATTCAAGGAGAAGGCAGACGCGCAGTCGGGTAAGCGCGAGCAGGCATCTACGGACGAAAAACAGCCAGCGGAGCTTGAGGGTCGTGCTGAGCAGAGCGCAGTGATTACGAAGAGCGAATCGAAGCTGCTCAATCGGAATGTGGAGCCGCAGCAAGTGATCGCATCCAGCGCCTCGAATTGGTCCACGATTCTTCCTTCGACTTCCGATTTTCAAAGTCTGACTAAAAATGGCGACGAGGGAACGGTGTCGCGCTTTGTGCAGGACAAACTCGATCTTGTTTTCTGGCTGCGTCCGCCCGAGGCGCCGGAACTTGTTTTCGGCTGTCTCGTGGATGCGGCGGAATTGCACACGCTCTGGCCTGCATTGTTTGCCGAGACGCAGGGCAGTGAGAGATCCGGCGAGCGTCCACCATTTTTGCTGGCGCTGCTTGATGACAAGGCGCGTCCGATGGCTACGCATCTTGGCAGTGATTTGATTCGTGATTGGAAGCATCCATTCGTCTCCAGCGAGATCGGCGAGGTGCTGCCGCATTGGGAGGCTGCGCTGTATCTCGCCAGCCCCACGGCGCTCGCAGACTCCGCACGCGGTCTGCGGCGCACGCTCAGTTTTACCATCGCAGGAGCGGTCGCGCTGATTGCGTTTGGCGGCTGGCTGGTGGTGGCGGATGCGCGCCGTCAGCTCGCGCTCGCGCAGAAAAAAACGGACTTCGTATCGAACGTCTCGCACGAACTAAAAACGCCGCTCACGAGCATCCGCATGTTTGCCGAGTTGATGCACGACCGTCCGCCGACGGCGGAAAAGCAGGGGCAGTATCTGCGCATCATCAGCGTCGAGGCCGAGCGGCTCACGCGACTCATCAACAACGTGCTCGATTTCGCAAAACTCGAACGCAGGCAGAAGCGTTTTGAAAAGAAACCGTTCGATTTCCATGCAGTCATCGAGCGCGTTTGGGAGAGCCATAGTCTGCATCTGCGTGAGTCGGGCTTCAGCACGCGATGGGATGCCGCGCCGCCGCCCTACGCGGTCGTCGGCGATGAGGACGCGCTTTCACAAATCCTCGTGAACCTGCTCTCGAACGCCGAAAAATACAGCGTCGAGCGCAAGGAGATCGAAATGCACTCGTGGCTCGCGGATGACTTTGTGAACGTCAGCGTGCTGGATCGCGGCATGGGCGTGCCGTCCGGCGAAGAGCAAAAAATCTACGAGGCGTTTTATCGTGCGCACGATTCGCTCAGCAGCGGCATCCAAGGCAGCGGACTCGGTCTCACGCTCGCACAGCGACTGGCGCGCGAGCACGGCGGCGAGATTTTATTCGAGCGGCGCGAGGGTGGGGGAAGCCGCTTCACGCTGCACATTCCGATCTCAAACCACTCCGAGTCATGACGCCTAAAGCACGAGGGATTCGCTGTTCGCCATCAATGTTGTATCCGGCTATTCGTCTTTCGCCTTTATGAAAAAGCATATCCTCGTCGTGGAAGACGACGCCCACATTCGCCTCGGCCTTTGCGATGCGCTGCGCTCGGAGGGCTACGAAGTCACCGATTGCAGCGCAGGCAGCGAGGTGATTCCGATTTTCAAACAGCGCAAGCCGGACCTCGTCGTGCTCGACATCATGTTGCCGGGAAAAAGTGGCTACGATCTGTGTCGCGAAATCCGTGCGAGCAAAAGCCGCGTGCCGATTCTCATGCTCAGCGCGAAGAGCCAGGAGGTGGATAAAGTCGTCGGCCTCGAACTCGGCGCGGATGATTACGTGACGAAGCCATTCAGCCTTCGCGAACTGCTCGCGCGCATTCAGGCGTTGCTCCGGCGTGCGGATTTCGGCGTCGCGGAGAGTGAGGTGCCGGACTCGATTGCCTTCGGAAAAGTGCGCATCGAGAGCAAAGCGCTGCGTGGCACGAGGGGGAAAGAGAAGTTTGAGCTGACGCCGCGCGAACTCAAGGTGCTGGCCATGCTTCATCGCGAAAATGGCGATGCGGTTTCCCGCGACCGCATCCTCAATGAAGTCTGGGGCATCGAATACTACGGCACGACGCGCACGCTCGATCAGCTCGTGGTGAAGCTGCGCCAGAAAATCGAAGACGAACCCGGCGAGCCGAAGCACTTGCTCACGGTTCATGGGCTCGGTTATCGGCTGGATGTGTAGCCACAAAAACAAACCGCGGGTGCCGCCTTCGCAGCACCCGCGGTTGTGAATGATTTCTATCTGCGCTGACTACTTGGTGCCTTCGCCGGGGCGGTAGTCTTCGAGCGCGCTGGCGAATGCCTTATCGAGGCCGACGAGGTCTTCGCCGGGCTTGATGGCTGTTTCGAACGCAGCGGCTTCCTTGCGCATGTCGTCGTCGTTGTAGTTGGCGGCTTTGATCGAGAGGCCGATGCGGCGCTCGCCCTTGTCCACTTTGATGACGCGGGCTTCGATTTCCTGACCGACTTTGATGACGTCTTTGACTTTCTCGATGCGCTCTTCGCTGATCTGCGAAATGTGGACGAGGCCATCAATATCACCATCGAGTTCGACGAATGCGCCGAACGTGGCGATTTTGCTGATCTTGCCTTTCACCTTGTCGCCGATCTTGAAGCGGGTCTCGATGTCCTTCCAAGGATCTTCGTCGAGCTGTTTCATGCCGAGGCTGATGCGTTGGTTCTGCTTGTCGATG
>JAYUIF010000185.1:0-4341 GCA_043766295.1 Spartobacteria bacterium
TTCCGGTTCCGGCTCGGGGGCGCGCAGTCGGTCACGGCGGAGTTTGACGACCGGGCGTTCACCGGGTCGCACTACGGGCACATCTGCATGGCGCGCATCTCGGCGAAGGGAATGTAGCCCCCTCGCAATGACGGTGCCGTTACGCGTTGAAATTTTTCTTTTCCTGCGCGTGGGGGTGGGGTGGGAATTGCGGATTGCAGATCGCAAATTGCGGATTTCCCGCTTCCGGGGGCGTTCTTCTCTGAAAAGGGAGTAATCCCTTCGCTGCGGGGAGGAATCCCTTTTCAAAAGTGTAGGCTCTCTTTGCTCGCGGGAGGCATCCCTTTTCAAAAGTGTAGGTTCTCTTTTCTCGCGGGATGCATCCCTTTGGCGGGGTCGTCCAAACTTGGCGCGGGGATGTCCCTCTTGTGCGCGTGGACGCTGTGCCGGTTGCCGCTGGCGCTGCTGCGTTTTCCCAACATGGAGTCGGGGTGGGGAAGCAGTCTATCGCAGATGGCGGGTTTTTCCGTTTAGCGGCCTTCGATGCTTGGGCGCTTCGTGGTTCAAGGCACAATGATGAACCGCGAAGGAGGGAAGGCGCGAATGGGGAGGGGGAATTGCGGATTGCGGATTTCGCTTGGCGGGGCGGGTGGTTTTCGAGATTGGGTGATAGTTCTTTTAAAAGATGGCAAGATTGACCTTGACCAGATGGGGCGTGCCCGCCAGTTTCCGCGCCTCTTTTCAACAAATATACCTATATGAGCCGAGTCTGTGACATCACTGGAGTTAAACCGCTGCGTGGCAGCAAAATTCACCGCCGCGGTCTGGCGAAGAAGAAAGGCGGCATCGGCCAGCATGTGACTGCGATTACGCCGCGCTACTTTCTGCCGAACCTGAAAAAGAAACGTGTTTGGGTTCCGGAGTTGAAGAAATTTGTCACCGTGAAAATCACGGCGCGCGCAATGAAAACCATCAACAAGAATGGCGCATACGCCACGTTGAAAAAGGCTGGCATTGTCGCGTAACGATTGATAACTGTCCGTCGAAACCCAACACAACCACAACCACACAAAACTATATGGCATTCACCGTCGTCAGCAAAAAATCCGGCAAGACCTATCACCTCCACGCGCGCCTGCAGAAGCTCAAGGGCGGGCAGGAAGTCACCCTTTACTACTTCGGCGGCGAGGCGAAAGTCGGCGCGATTGACGCCCTGCCCGCTGGAATGGAAATCATGGAAAACGAACGCACCGGTCTTCCGATGCTTCGCAAGATCCGGAAGTAGGCAGAACATTAACTTTTGAATTCTGGCGGCTTGGAGCGTGTCTCCGAGCCGCCAGTTTCATTTTCCAAAGCACACTCTGATGAGCCAAAAACGAATTCCAGTCACCATCCTCACCGGTTTCCTCGGGGCCGGGAAGACGACGCTTCTCAACTACATCCTCAAGCAGCAACACGGCTATAAATTTGCGGTGATCATCAATGAGATGGGGAAGATTGGCGTGGATGGCGCGTTGGTGGAAAAGACGGAGGACGACATTCTCGAACTCAACAACGGCTGCGTCTGCTGCTCGGTGCGCAAGGATCTTGTCGCTGGCGTGCAGAAGCTGATCAAGCGCGGCGGGTTCGACTATCTGCTCATCGAGACCACGGGGGCGGCTGATCCGCAGCCGGTGGCGCAGACTTTTTTGAACATCCCGCAACTCCAGCAACATGTGATGCTCGACTCGATCATCACGGTGGTGGATGCGGAGCAGATCGAGAAACAGATGAAGGCGCAGGAAACCGCGCGCGAGCAGATCGTGATGGCGGATTTCGTTTTGCTGAACAAGACCGACCTCGTGGATGAGGCGCAGCTTTTGAAAGTGGAAGGCATCATCCGCGAACTGAACCCGCACTGTCAGATCGTGCGCACGAACCAGTCGCAGGCGAACCTCAAGGAGCTGCTCGATATGAACGCTTTTGATCTCGATAAGAAACTCGCGGTGGATCCCGAGTTTCTCAACGAGATGCGAAACCGGCATCACCACGACATCAATTCGTTTTCGTTTTCCTACGACAAGCCGTTCGTGATCGAGAAGCTCGAATTTTTCATCCAGGCGATGTCGGAGAAGGAGCAGATTTACCGCAGTAAGGGATTCCTCAATATCGCGGGCAACCCGCGCCGCGCGATTTTCCATGGCGTGAACAACCGCTTCACGCTGCTGTGGGATCGGCTCTGGAAAAAGGACGAGCAACGCCAGAGCCAGCTTGTCTTTATCGGCAAGAATCTCGACGAGGCAAAAATCCGTCGCGAGTTGGACGGGTGTCTCGCGTAAGCGGGGTTAGTCCATTTCGTTTTCCGGGATTTCAATCGTGCCAGACTGGGAAAGCTCGCATAGGAACTCCCGGTCATGTCTGTATTTATCCGCCTGCTCTCACTCCTCATTTTTGTCACCGCGCCACTTTTTGCCGAGGATGCCGGAAAGAAACCGCCAGCCTCCAAGAAAACCGACGAGGAAAATAGCACCACGGAAGATGGCAAGCCGGCCAAGAGCGATAAGCCCGAGGTGAAAGCCAAGGAAACCAAAGGCAGCGTGAAAATCGCAGGTGCAGATGTCGGCTATCTCGCCAAGACCGGCACGCTCCCTTTGCTCAAAGACGACGGCACGCCGCGCGCCGATGTTTTCTACGTTTACTACGCCGCGACCGATGCCGAGGGGAAACCGCTTGCTGCGAAAAACACCGCGCGTCCCATCATGTTTTGCTTCAACGGCGGCCCCGGCAGTAGCGCGGTGTGGCTGCATGTGGGCGGGCTGGGGCCCAAAAAAATCGCGCTCCCTGCGGACGGCAAAACTTTCGCGCCCATCGGACAAATTGCGGATAACCCGCTGTCCATCCTCGATGTGACCGACCTCGTATTCCTCGATCCCGTCGGCACCGGCGCATCGCGTCCGGCGAAGGGGGAAAAGGGCGAACAGTTCTGGGGCGTGGATGAAGACATCGAGGCGTGCGGCGAATTCATCCGGCTCTTCACCACGCGCGAGGCGCGCTGGATGTCGCCGAAATTTCTCTGCGGCGAAAGCTACGGCGGACTTCGTGGCGCGGGCCTCTGCGACTACTTGCAGGAAAAGCACAGCATGATGATCGCCGGGTTCGTGTGCATCAGCGGCGTGCTGAATTTCGCCACCATCGCCGCCGACCTCGCGAACGATCTCCCGCATCTCGCCCTTCTCCCTGCGCTCACCGCATCCGCCCACTACCACGGCAAAGTCGCAGGCGATCTCGATAAACTCCTCGCCGAATCCCGCACCTTTGCCTTCGGCGAATACGCAGCCGCATTGTTGAAAGGCCGCGCGCTTTCCGCTGACGAACGCCATCGTATCGCGGAAAAAATCTCCGCCTTCACCGGCCTCACTCCCGAGCAAATCGAGGACAACGATCTCCGCGTGGACACCGCCACCTTCTGCGAACTCCTCCTCCGCAAGGAAAACAAAATCATCGGTCGCTTCGATGCCCGCGTCACCGCCGAAGACGCCGACCGCAGCGAGTCGCGCCCTGAATTTGATCCCAGCTTTCAGAACGTCATCGGCCCATTCAGCGCGATGGCCAACGCTTACATTCGCGGCACGCTCGGCTACGAAAGCGACCAGCCTTACCGCATCCTCACCGGGCTGCCGTGGAATTTCGCACGCTTCGCAAATCGCTACGCAGGCACCGACGCCCGCCTCGCCAGCGCGATGAAAAACAACCCGCATCTTCGTCTGCTTGTCTGCCAGGGCCTGCGCGATCTCGCCGTTCCATGCGACGCGATGCGCTACTCGGTTGACCATCTGCCCATCCCCGACAGCACGCGCAAAAACATCACCTACGCCACCTACGAGAGCGGCCACATGATGTATCTCCTCGATAAAGACGCCGCCAAACTGCGCGCCGACATCGTCGCCTGGTTGAAAAAATAGCACCGTGTCAGTGCGATTCAGTCGTGCTGGGCGTGGAGGATTTTTTCGAGTTGTTGCTCCAGCGATGCAGGCACGCACGCGACGCTGCTCGCCTCGGCGCGGAATGGCGGAAATCCCAAAACGACAAAGAGCAAAATTGACGCCTACGCACCCTCAAGGTAGATTCACGCCATGACAGCGATTCTTTCAAAGGACGGCCTGATTGAAATCCCCGAAGCATTTCGCAAGGCCGACGACCTCAAGCCCGGACAGCACTGCGACATTGAGCGCGTGCGGCATGGGGAGTATCGTCTCACGGTCGCTGACGATACTTTGCCGAAAGAACGCCTCATTGACGTGCTACGAAGCTGCCCCGTGAAAGACTGGTGGAGCGAATCAGATCGCAGCGAGCGCACTTCTTTGGAAGCCCCGACCCTCTTCG
>JAYUIF010000186.1:0-4335 GCA_043766295.1 Spartobacteria bacterium
AGCAAATCTTTGCTCAGTCCCCAATCGAGAAAAGCCCCCACGCCGCTGCGGATGTTGATCACTTTTAAAAAAGCGCACTCACCGACCATGACGAGCGGCACTTCGGTGGTCGCCACGAGCCTGTCCTCCGAATCGCGATACACGAAAACATCCAACTCCGCGCCCACCGCTGTTCCCGCGACGACGTAGCGTTTCGGCAGCAGGATGTCCTGGTGGATCCCTCCATCGAGGTAAATGCCCGGTGCGGTTTCCCGCACGACGCGGAGTTTGTTGCGTTTGCCAATGTCAGCCATGTCGCGCGCAGCATAGGGCGCGGATGGGGGATGGGGAAAAGAATTTCTCTCGAACGTGTGCGGCGCGTTGCAGAGAGTGCGTGACGAAATGGAAAACAAACCCGCAAAGCACGACCCCGGCGCGAACGATCCGCTGCACGGCGTGACGCTGGAGAAATTGCTAGAGCGAATCGTCGAACACTACGGCTGGCGGGAACTGGCGCGCCGAATCGAGATTCGCTGTTTCATGTTCGATCCGAGCATCACATCGAGTTTGAAATTCCTCCGCAAAACGCCGTGGGCGCGCAAAAAAGTGGAGGAACTATATCTCCGCATCGCGTGAGCTGAACGCGCCCTATCCTTCCGCGCCGACGGCGTCCTTCGCGCTCGCGCAGACGTATTCGCGATTCAGTTTAGCGATGACGGTTGCAGGAATTTCCGCAGGGCAGACAGCTTCGCACTCGTAGTAGTTCGAGCAGTTGCCGAAACCCTCTTTGTCCATCTGCGCCACCATCGAAAGCGCACGCTGTTTGCGCTCGGGCTGGCCTTGCGGAAGCAGCGCGAGGTGCGTGACTTTTGCGCCGACGAAAAGCATCGCGCTGCCATTCGGGCACGCTCCCGCACACGCTCCGCAGCCGATGCACGCGGCGGCTTCCATCGCGAGATCCGCGTTCACTTTGGAAATCGGAACGCTGTTTCCCTCGGGCGCACTGCCTGCGCGCGTGGTGATGAAGCCGCCCGCTTGCTGGATGCGGTCCAGCGAGGCGCGATCCACGCAGAGGTCGCGCAACACCGGGAAGGCGCGGGCGCGGAATGGCTCGATGGTGATCGTCTGGCCGTCGCGGAATTTCCGCATGTAGAGCTGGCACGTCGTCGTCTCGCTCGGGCCATGCGGGATGCCGTTGATCGAGAGCGAGCACGTGCCGCAGATTCCCTCGCGGCAGTCGTGATCGAACGCAATGGGTTCTCCGCCGCGCTTGGTGAGTTCGTCATTCACGAGGTCGAGCATTTCGAGAAACGACGCCTCGGCGGGGATGCCGTTGGCGGCGATTTCGACGAGCGCGCCGGGTGAGTTGCGATCCTTTTGACGCCAGACTTTGAGTTTCAGATTCATGGTCGGAAAATTAGCGGTAGCTGCGGACGGCGGGGTGAACGACTTCGTAGTTGAGCGGCTCCGTGTGGCGGATTGCCTTTTGATTTTCGCCGGTATGTTCCCACGCAGCGACGTGGCAAAAGTTTTCGTCGTCGCGTTTCACATCGCCCGCGCAGACTTTGCCGCTCTGCACCTCGGGGTCCTTTTCGGTGTATTGAAATTCTTCGCGGAAATGCCCGCCACAGCTCTCGCGGCGTTCGAGCGCGTCGAGGCACATCAACTCGCCGTATTCGAGGAAGTCGGCGACGCGCCCCGCTTTTTCCAGCGCGACATTCAGTGACTCGCCGCTGCCGGGCACGTTCACATTTTCCCAAAACTCCGCGCGCAAAGTGGGGATGCGTGCGAGTGCGCGCGTGAGTGATTTTTCCGTGCGCGCCATGCCGCAGAGGTCCCACATGATGAGACCGAGTTCGCGGTGAAAATCGTCCACGGTTTTTTTTCCACGGATGGAAAGGAGCCGTGTCGTGCGAGCGCGCGTGGCCTCCTCGGCTTCGCGGAAAGCGTCGTCGCTCGTCTTGGGCCGTTTGTCTGGCGCGACGGTCGCGAGGTAGTTGCCGATGGTCGAGGGGATGATGAAGTATCCGTCCGCGAGTCCCTGCATGAGCGCGCTGGCGCCGAGACGGTTCGCGCCGTGGTCGCTGAAGTTCGCTTCGCCGAGCACGAAGAGGCCGGGCACGTTCGACTGGAGGTTATAGTCCACCCACAATCCGCCCATCGTGTAATGCACTGCGGGATACACGCGCATCGGCTGCTCGTAGCCGCTCTCCGCCGTGATTTGGTGATACATATCGAAAAGATTTCCGTAGAGCGCCTTCACTTTTTCCGCGCCGCGCGTGCGCGCTTCGTCTTCGGAAAGTGAGGAGCCGCCCACGCTCGTGCGTCCGTAGCGGAGAAAGGAATCGCGGAAATCGAGATACACACCGAAGCCGCCGGGGCCGACGCCGCGTCCTTCGTCGCACTGCATCTTTGCAGCGCGCGAGGCGATGTCGCGCGGGGCGAGATTTCCGAACGCCGGATACATCCGCTCCAAATAATAATCGCGCTCGTCCTCCGGGATTTCGTGCGGCGTGCGCGTGTCGCCTTTTTTCTTCGGCGCCCAGCAGCGTCCATCGTTGCGCAGCGATTCGCTCATCAGCGTCAGCTTGCTTTGATACGACCCCGCGACGGGAATGCACGTCGGGTGGATTTGCGTGAAGCACGGGTTCGCAAACAGGGCGCCTTTTTTGTGTGCGCGCCACGCGGCGCTCACGTTGCAGCCCTTCGCGTTGGTGGAAAGATAGAACACATTTCCGTAGCCGCCCGTTGCGAGAATCACCGCATCCGCAGCGTGCGAGGAAATTTCGCCGCTCACCATGTCGCGCACCACGATGCCCTTCGCGTGCCCATCCACCACGACCAGTTCCAGCATCTCCGTGCGCGGAAACATTTGCACCGAGCCCGCGCCGATCATGCGATTCAGCGATGAGTAAGCGCCGAGCAAAAGTTGCTGCCCCGTCTGTCCGCGTGCGTAGAAAGTGCGCGACACCTGCGTGCCGCCGAAGCTGCGATTTGCGAGCAGCCCGCCATACTCGCGCGCGAACGGCACGCCGAGCGCCACGCTTTGATCAATGATGTTTGCGGACACCTCCGCCAGTCGGTGAACATTCGCCTCGCGTGCGCGGAAATCGCCGCCCTTCAGCGTGTCGTAAAACAGCCGGTGCACCGAGTCGCCATCGCCTTGATAATTCTTCGCCGCATTGATCCCGCCCTGCGCCGCGATGCTGTGTGCGCGACGCGGCGAATCCTGATAGCAAAAGCATTTCACCGCGTAGCCGAGCTCCGCGAGCGTCGCCGCCGCACTCGCCCCCGCGAGGCCCGAGCCTACGACGATGACTGAATACTTCCGCTTGTTCGCCGGGTTGATCAGCTTCGACTCAAATTTATGTTTCTCCCATTTTTGATCGAGTGGGCCGGATGGGATGTTGGAGTTCAAAGTGCCGATCATGTTGAAGAAATTAGCGCCTCCTACAAACAGAGCGCCGCAAGTTTTCGCAAGCCCAAGTGTGCGCGCAGCACTGTTGCGCGGGGCGGACGGCGTGTTAATCTCGCGGCACTATGATGCGAACATCCAATCCCACACTCAGTGCAAATACGTTCACGCAGCCTGCGCTGGTCGGCGAACAGACCATGACGATTCAAGGCGCGGTGAATAAGACCGCCATCCTGCTCGCGCTGTGCATGGCGACGGCGATTTTTGCGTGGCATAAATTTGCGACGAACCCTGCCGCTGCGATGCCGCTGGTGTTCGGTGGCGCGATTGCTGGATTTATTTTCGCCCTGATTACGTGTTTTAAAAAGGAATGGGCCGGAGTGACTGCTCCCATCTACGCGCTGTGCGAGGGGCTTTTCATCGGTGCGATCTCGGCGATGTATGAGCGGCAATTTCACGGCATCGTCCTCCAAGCTGGGATGCTCACTTTCGGCACGCTCTTCGCGTTGCTCGCGGCGTATCGCAGTGGGTGGATTCGTGCGACGGAGAACTTCAAACTCGGCGTCATCGCGGCGACGGGTGGGATCGCGCTCCTGTATTTTGTCTCGTGGATTCTCGGGATGTTCGGCGTCAAAATGGGCTTCATGCACGATAGCTCGATGCTCAGCATCGGCATCAGCGCCGTCATCGTCATCGTCGCCGCGCTCAATCTCGTGCTCGATTTTGACTTCATCGAGCAGGGCGCACAGCTCGGCGCGCCGAAGTATCTCGAATGGTATGCGGGCTTCGGTCTCCTCGTGACGCTCATCTGGCTCTACTTGGAAATCCTCCGCCTCCTCGCGAAACTCAGTTCGCGGCGGGACTAGCACGAACGCCGTGCTTGAAGGGCCAACGGCCCGGTCCATACCAGCCTAGGCCAGAGCGAGGAACGAGCGTCGGCC
>JAYUIF010000187.1:0-1706 GCA_043766295.1 Spartobacteria bacterium
AGCGCACATTGGCACGAAGCCGAGGGCGCCGCCGATGACGACGGCAAATTCGCCGTCGCCTTCAAAGCCACCTTCGACCGCGGCGCGCAGCCGACGAAGTTGAAGGTCACGTGCCGCATCGCCAAGACGATCAGCGACGAAATCGAGAGCGAGGTCGAAGACCCACGCCAGCAGAAGTTGCTCTGAGCTTTGACGCCGCACGGAGGCCGTGCCACGCCTCCGCTACCGCCCCAAGACTCCGTCCTCGCGCCTCGAAGCGAAGTTTGCGCTCTACTGGCGCGGCCTCGGCGGCCCGGAGTTGAAACGCGAGTTCGTTTTTCACCCGGAGCGGAAGTGGCGCGCGGATTTCGCCCACGTCGAGAGCCGCACCCTCATCGAGATAGAGGGCGGGATCTACGTCGAAGGCGGCGGCCGTCACAATCGCAGCGCGGGTTTCATCGCCGACGCAGAAAAATACCTCGAAGCGTTTTTCGCCGGATGGAGCGTCGTGCGCCTCACCCACGCGCAAATCAGCGCGCCCAACGTCGAGCGGCTGATCCGCTGCCTGCGTATTGACATCGGCTTGAAGGAATATGGCCATACACCTTCCACGTCCGCGTCACGACCTGCTGCTACTGAGCGCAAGCGAGCTGACGCGCCTGCTGAACATCCCCGAATCCCAAATGCTCAAAGCGATTCGTGAAGGCGTCATTCGTCCCCTCGGCGTCGTCGGACGCGCGACCCTCATCGCTCTCTCCGAGGACGAACTCGATGAACTGAGGAAGCGCTTCAACACCGGCACGCCACATCCCCATATCGCTTGATCCCCACATCGCCACGTCGGGACATGCCGATGTCGCGCCGCCTCGAAAGCCGCCCGAAACATCGCGGACATTGGTGGATCGCACGGACGCCGCCGGTTCATCGGCATATTCCTTCATCGGCGTATCGGGACGGGCCGAAAACGCCGTTTTCGCACGCAGTAGTCCATTCGCAAACGCGGCGATCTCCGCGCGCATCGAGATTGCCGAATCTCACGCGGGACCGTGCCAAATCCACTTTTTCCACTTGGTCGTTTTGAACGTGTGTCCGCCGCGTGTATGGCCGCGAAGTAAGCGTTTATCAGGCTTTGGAGCGCACAAGCGCTCGTGCCGAAGGTGAGGATGGCCGCGCAAAAAGTGGAAGGTGCGAAAATCGAATCCTCATACGATTTGAGTGGTTGTCGCCCAATCCAAATGGAGGACGTTCGCTCGTAAAAGATTGCTTGGAATCACTTCTCGATCGCTCACTCAAGCTCACCGCAAGCGATAACTTGCAGCTCTCGCCCACGCAGGCAGCGAGAATTTGCAGGCTGCGGGAGCCGGAATGGTTTCGCACAGGATTTGGCTTCGATGCGGGCGCTGGTGATACGGTGCTGGCGGAAGTTGAGAATTTGCTCCTTGGTCCCCGTCAGTTTGCGGGCAAGCGGGCCAGTTCCGGCGGATGAACTCGGCCACCGCCGTCGCCATTACCCGTTAGCAGT
The DNA here is from genome assembly GCA_043766295.1 of Spartobacteria bacterium. Taxonomy (GTDB): domain Bacteria; phylum Verrucomicrobiota; class Verrucomicrobiia; order Chthoniobacterales; family Chthoniobacteraceae; genus SXWH01. Next base: position 1,502 of record JAYUIF010000187.1, read on the forward strand.
GCCGAGATCACCGGAGAATTCTCCACATTGTTACGCACGCGCCAAGTGACTGTAACGAAGACGCGGCAGACATGAAGCACATGCACTGCGCGCACAGTCGCTTCAAGCTCAGCCAAAATGGTCATCCGTCCGCCACCTGAACGGAATGGTTGTGATGCACCCGTCACGACAATGAAAAAGGCTGAGCCACGCACCGAGCGTCCGA
>JAYUIF010000188.1:0-4322 GCA_043766295.1 Spartobacteria bacterium
TTTTTACCCTCTGTCTCTTCACCGTCTTTATCCGAGCCCAGCTCCATCGCACGTCCGCGCAGGCCGGTCTCGAAGAGCACATCCTGCCGCTCGGGATCAGGCGGCAGCAGCTCCCATTGTTCGCGCAGACTGCGCGCGGCGTTTGTCGCTTCGCCCGGCAGGCGCTGGGCGAGCAGGGCGCGTTCGACGACGTTTAATTTCTCATACGCCCACGGTTCGAGATACGCCTTCAGTTCGTTGCCGAGGAGGAAGTCGTCCATAAACGTCATGTCCTTTTTATTCGCCAGATACGGCTTCACGACTGCGTCGAAAAACGCCGCGTCCTTTCGTGCGAGGAAAAAATTCAGTTCGTGGCTGGCGAACTCGGAATACTTCGCGCGCTTCTCGTCGTCCTTGAGCTTCGGCCATTGCAGCACCCACGCGAATTTCGCGAGGTTGTCGTCGTGGCTCAGCGTGGTGAAGAGCGAATACACGCCGCCGAGCGTGTCGTAAGTTTCCATCTCGCTCGTGAGGATGTCCGCGAGCGTGAGCGCCTGCCCCTGCGCGAGCACGGTGGTTTCTTTTTTTTGCGTGAAAGGCTTGGCCGGATCGAGCGCGTGCGCGAGCCGGAGGTCGGAAAATTTCGTCCCCGCATCGGGCAGCGCGTAGCTTTGCCAGACGGCGTTACCGAGGTCTTCCGCGTAAATCTGCACATGCTGGCGGTCGCCCAGCGATTTGCGTTCGATTTTCACCACGCCGTCCTTGTCGGGGATGAGATTGTAGAGCACGGGCGCGCTCGCCGCGAGGAAGTCGAGGTTCGTTTCCATCGCGCCGGGCGACGGCTGTATAATCGGTTTTTTTGCTTCCGCTGGGGCGTTGCGAATCCCGCCAGCCCTGCCGCCGTCGGTTGCGGATGCGAGTTGCTGCTCTGCTTGATTGAGCGCCTGAATGTCCGTGTCGCGCACTTCCCATGGATTCAAAAGCAGGCCGGGCCGCGTGAGCATATTGCCGGGGAACGCCTTCGCGTAACGGCGATCCAGGATGTAGCGATACTCGTCGCCGATTTCGCGGCCAGCCGCGTAAAGATTCGGCAGCCGCGCGGGATTTCCCTCGCTCGCTCCGAAGCGCGTAAAGCCGCCGAGCCCTGCAAATATGCCGTTCCCCGGCTCGAAGCGCGTCGCCGCGATGTGGACGCGCGTGAATGGCGTCACGTTGGCGAGCTTCACGGTGATGAACTCTTTGTCGTTCGTCACGTCCGTCATTTGCAGTGCGGCAGCGCCCTTCGCTTCGAGATTCCGAGCCGCGCCGAGATACCAGCCCGCGCTCAATTTACCGCTCGTGACTTTGATGGAAATATCCAGCGCCTCGCCGCGCAGACGCAGCGCGAAATCGCCAGCAGGCAGATCCTTGATGACGAGAAAGCCGCCGTCTGCCTGCACCTTTGCTGCATGGTTGGCGGTGAAAGTTCCGGCGTTCATTTGCAGCAGCGACACCTGTGACTGCAAAGGCGCTAGGCCGTTTGCACCTAGCGTGAGCATGAAGTCGGCGATGGATTTCGGCATCGGCACGCGCACGGCGTCTCCCGTCTTCGCGTGAATCACGCTCGACCATGTGCGCTCGAAATCATCCAGCGCATGGGAGTTGGTTCGTCCGTTCGGTATCTGTGCAGTGAATGACTTGATGCCCGCCAGCGCACCGAGCGCGACGCGGCCTTTCTCATCCGTCTGCAACGCCACCGTCTGCACGCGGGTAAAGTCGTGGTGCGTGAAGTGAAATGCGATCTGCTTGTCGGCGAGCGGCTCCCCGTTTTTGCCGAGCAACTCATACACGAAGTCGTTGCCGAATTTCGACAGGTGCCCGTCGCTCGTCAGCTCGGTCTTGTCCATGCCGTTCAGCGCCCACGAGTGCATCGCGGTGAGCGTGCGTTTTTCGCCGCCTGCGCTGAGCACATCCACCTGCGCGGAGAGCACGACATTCAACTGCGCGAGCCGTTCCGGCACGGTGAATGTATGCGTGAGCACGCTGCCTGCGCTGAGCTTGAGGTCTTTCACTTCGCGCGTCGTCGAGATGCCGTCGAGCGTCACGGAAGTGATCGTGAGTTTCGGCTCGCTGAGCAGCGCGGGATCGAGATGCGCTTCACCAAGCATCAGCGTCGCGCGCACGGCGATTGTGGCTTCGCGGCGAGCGAGGAGTTGCTCGCGATCGATGTGAAATTGCGCGTCGAGCACGTAGTTCTCCGAGTGATGCTCGAACTGCGTGAGCGTCGCAAAATTTCCCGCCGAATCAGCGAGCACGACGTTGCGCATCCCCGCCTGCTGCGTGAAGGGCACGCTGATGCGCCCGAGCTTTTCATTGAGCGCAAATTTCCGACCGTCGAGCCACACGACCGCGTCCTTCACCTGCTGGCCTTTTTCATCGAGCACCGTGAGCAAATCCCCGCCGGGCCCCGTCTGCTGCACGACCTGCCACTGCCCGATGCGCACCAGCGCGCGGCTGCTGCGACCGCCGCCGATGAATTCGATCACCCACGCGCCGCGCCTGCCTTTCAGCTCGGGAAGCCCGGGGAATTTGAACGTGTGCCGAGTGCGCTTGAACGGCCCGCCGTCGAAAGTCACCGTCTGTTCGCTGTTCGCCACGAGGCCGTCGAGATTGAGATCGGTATTGAGCTGGCGATGCTGCGTCAGGAAAAAGTTGAGCGTGTTCACCTCGTAAATTTTCACGAGCAGCTTCGGTGTGTTCTTCGCCACGATGTCGAACTGCACGTCCTCGCCCGGCTGGAAGAACTGCGCGTTGGTCTTCGGAAACTCGATGTCCACGCGCTCTTTCAACGCTTGAAATAGCTGCGGTGTGAGCAGCGATGCCCAGCGTTCCACGTTACCGATGCCGTTCACGATCATCGCCTCGGCAAAGATGGGCTTCAGCCACGAATCGCGCACGTAGTCCGTCCAAGGCGCGAGATCCTGCGGGTCGAGATCGCCGCCGCTTTTCGCGAAGATATTGAGGAAGTATTCGCGCACGAGTTGCTCGTCGTCGCCGATGGGCCGGGGGCGCAGCAGCGGCTCGGTGAGGTTCGCATTGAGGTCCACGAGATTCCCATCATTGCGGAGCTTCTCCATCCACTTCGGATTCACGTAGCCGACGTTGCGCGGGAACTTGATGTATTCGAGGAAGCGCGCCGCGTCATACACGCCCATCTTCCGATCGTGATCGAGGCGTTGGTAAAGCACATGGCCTTTCACCGTGTTGAACGCCGGCGGCAGCGTTTTTGCGTAGGCCCAGACGCGCTCCAGCCACGCCTCGCGCTCCGCGTCGTTGAACTCGATGTCCACATCCGCCGACGGCGCGAGCTTTCGCAGCCGCGTATAAATGAATGCCTCGTTCGTCGCGAGCGACGGCACCGCTTTCACCAGCGCATCCAACTGCTCCGGCAAGAGCGCGCGGTGAATCGCAAACGCGCCGAAGCCGCTGTTGTTCTGCGAGTGCAACTCCGTGGTGATCAATTCCACAAGCCCCGACACATCGGGCCGCGCGAGCTTGCTCAAAAGGGAACGCCGCTGCTGCACGTTGAGTTGCACCTGCCTGCGCACCAAATCCTCCAGCGCCTCTTGCGAAAGTGATTCCAGCCCGCCATCCCATTGCAGCGCATCCTTTTCAAAGACCTCCCGCGCCAGCCGCGCATTTTCAATTTTCGTCGGCAGATTCGGCTTCCTGTCCCGCACCTCCTGCTGGTGGTTGAAAGCCACGCCGAGCCGCTCCTGCAAATACTTCAGCGTTTGTTGCGGCGTCGCATCGTAAGCCAGCAGCGCCTCGCGGTTCAGGATGATCCGCCGCCGCACACTTTCGTTTTCAAACCGCTCGCTCCACAGTTTCAAAATCTCCGCCAGCTTCGCCGCATTCCGCGTGTTCTGGTAGTGCAGCGCGTGGAAAAAATAATAGTCCTCGCTGCCGGGAACGAGTTCGCCGAGGACTTTTTCCCGATCCGCCGCGAGTGCGAATTTTTCAATGTAGCCGACTTCATTATCCGCCCACGAGAGCGTGGGGAGAATGATGGACGAAAGGGCCGCAAGTGCGGCGGGAAGATAGGTGCGTGTGTTCATGGTAGTTTTTGTTTTGATGGGACTCCGCCCGGCAATCCGGTGTTCAGAGCGTTGTGTCGCAAGTAATACGGCCAGTCGCGCCGAGAGTTGTATGAAGTTTGTCAAAGTCCCGTGAATTATTTGCTGTTTTTCAACAAGGGGTAAGAAACTCGCGCTTGCGATCCGAGGCCGGTGCGTGGATCATCCAGCCGCTTCATTCATGAACGCCATTCTTCACGCGCCAGTGCGCTAGGCTCTCAGCGGCTC
>JAYUIF010000189.1:0-1702 GCA_043766295.1 Spartobacteria bacterium
CCGCGAGCACGATGCCGAGCATCGAGAACATGAAGAGCGAGAGGTGGCCGAAGAAGCGCGACCGCGCGTCGTCGTGCTCCATGTACACCGTGCTGTAAAGATGGACGAGAAAGCCGATGCCGGTGACGACAAGCAGCATCGTCTTTGCGAGATGATCCAGCTTCACGCCGAGCAGCACCTGCAGCGCCTTGCCGAAATCAATCCACTGCACCGCGCTGTGAATCTCCGGCAACGACCACGCGCAGAGCGCGGCCGCGAGTCCGAAGAACGCCGACATCGTGCTGACGACTGCGCTGAGGCCGTGATTTTTCCGCGTCGCGACGAGGATGAGCACCGCTGCGATGAGCGGGTTCAGGAGGATGAACCAGGGAAATAGTTTGGCGGTTTCCATCTATGGATTGTCCACGAAATACACGAAAGGCACGAAAAGAGTCATCCTTGCAGGTCGGGCGGAGTGTTGTCCGCGGGAGATGGAGCCCAGTTGTCGTGCGCGACGATGCGCTCCCATTGGGCCTTTGGATGGTGGCCGAAATTCACAAGAAGCCCGAGTTTCTTCCCGCTTGCCTTGAGATAATTCATCACCTGCGAGCGATGTTCGTCGGTGAGGTCCGACACTGCTTTCAATTCAAGAATGATGTCACCGAAGCAGATGAAGTCCGGCTGTAACTTACTCTGAAGCTTGCGCCCCTTGTATTCGAGTTCGAGCGATGGCTTGGGTATCGCAGGCAGTCCCTGCAATCCAAATTCAATCTCCAAGCACTCTTGGAAAACATTCTCGTGAAAGCCACAGCCCTTCTCACGATACACCTCAAAACAGGCTCCCATGATTTTGTAAGCTTCGTCTTTGAAAATGAGTTCCGGCATAAAGTCCCTTTCGTGTCTTTCGTGTGTTTCGTGGACTAAAATTTCAGCGAGGCGATGTCCTCGACGTGCGTGGTCTGCCGTGCGCGGAAAAGCGCGACGATGATGGCGAGGCCGACGGATACTTCGGCGGCGGCGACGGTGATGATGAAAAACACGAGCACCTGCGCGTTGAAATTCGGCAGGCCCTCATTCGGAGTGCCGGGAGCGCCGACATTGAAGCGGCTGAACGCGACGAGCGAGAGGTTCGCGGCGTTCAGCATGAGCTCGAGGCACATGAAAATCGTGATGATATTCCGGCGCAGCAGCACGCCCGCGAAGCCGATCGCAAAGAGCAGGCCGCTGACGAACAGGTAGTGGTTGAGCGTGATGGTCATGGCGTGGTTGTCCACGGAATACACGGAAGGACACGGAACAAAGCGCAGCAAAGTCAGGACGGTCGCATCAAAACGGAGGTCATCCTGAGCGGAGCGCCGCGGGGGCAAAGGTGGGGCGGCGCGGAGTCGAAGGATCCCGTGTGTTCTCAAAAGGCATTCGGATAAGACTGGAAACCGCTCAGGCATTTCACGGGATCCTTCTCTGCGCATCGGCCCGCCGCCTTCGCCCACGCCGATGCTCAGTTCAGGATGACCCCGCTTTTTCGGGATGTGATGTTCTTTGCGCCTTTGCGCCTTTGCGTGACACCTCAAACACTCCCGGAACAATGATCCGGCATCATTTTCTGAATTCCTTTCCGTGTCTTTCCGCGCCTTCCGTGGACTCCCAAAAATGACCGCCCCCTCGCTCGTAGATTCGGGCCTCGCCGGTGGCGTGGCGATTGTCACCGGCGGCAGCCGTGGGA
>JAYUIF010000190.1:0-4304 GCA_043766295.1 Spartobacteria bacterium
GTGGCGTTTCCAGAGGAAAAGGGGGCTTCCCCGCGCGCAATGGTATCCATACCGCGCCTCAGGGTATCGTCATTGCGCCTCGCGGTATCGTTCCTCCGGCTCATGGTATCCATACCATTGGCGCGGGTAGCGATACCGCGCCGTCCGGTATCCATACCATTTGTCCCGGTAACGATACCATTGCTCCGGGTATCCATACCATTTGTCTCGGCAACGATACCATTGCTCGCGGTATCCATACCTTTGGCGCGGGTAGCCATACCGCGCCGTTCGGTATCCATACCATTTGTCCCGGCAACGATACCATTGCTCGCGGTAACGATACCGCGCCGTCCGGCAACGTTACTCTGGCTCCCGGCAACGTTACTCTGGCTCCCGGCAACGTTACTCCGGCTCTCGGCAACGTTACTCCGGCTTCCGGCAACGTTACTCCGGCTCCCGGCAACCTTACTCCGGCTCCCGGTAACGTTACTCCGGCTCTCGGCAACGTTACTCTGGCTCCCGGCAACGTTACTCCGGCTCTCGGCGACGTTACTCTGGCTCCCGGCAGCGTTACTCTGGCTCCCGGCAACGTTACTCTGGCTCCCAGCACCCGCCGCTCGCCTTTGGTAGTGGTTCGATTTGAGTGAGCGAGGTTCCTACTCATTGTCTTGCTCTTGCCCTGAAAGTGACCGTCATCCGAGCAAGAGCATGACAAAGACCGTAGATTCCGATTTGAGCCACTGCCAAAACGTGACGGATATGAAACGCCTGCTTGACGCCTGTGCTACAAGCGACACGTTCGATTTGAAATGGACGACGCCGATTCTAATCTCATGAAATCCTCGCGGCTCTATCAGCGCTTCCTCGCTGAGCGGGAGGAAATTCTCCGGCACAAGTGGATCGAGAGTGAGAGGGCGGGGCACGACATCGGATTTGAAAAGGCGCTCCTCGATTGGATCGTCAACCACCGCGCCAGATGGCGTGCGGCACAGCAGGGCGGCGCTTCATGAAATGAAACACCACCCGCGACTTTAAACGCGACACTGAGAGGTCGCAAAGGAGCAAACATGAACCAACCACCAAGCCCAACCGCCCGACTGCTGCTCGACTCGGCAGCCATCGAAAAATCCCTCCGCCGCATCGCGCACGAAATCATCGAGCGCAACCCGGACCTTTCCACTCTCGCCATCGTCGGCATCCCGTCGCGCGGCGTCGCCATCGCGGAACGGCTGGCGCGATTCGTCAGTGAGTTTGGCGGCACAAACGTCGAGGGCGGCATCGTGGATGTCACCATGCACCGCGACGACCTCGCGCGACGTCCGCTCCCGGCCATCGTGCCGATGAAGCTCCCGTTCGACTTGGAGCATCGCACCATCATTCTCGCCGACGACGTCGCCTTCACGGGCCGCACTTGCCGCGCGGCGATGGACGCCATTGCCGACTTTGGACGCCCGGCCCGCATCCAATACGCCGTGCTCATTGACCGGGGCCACCGCGAACTTCCCATCCGTGCCGACTACGTAGGTAAAAACGTCCCCACCGCGCTAGGCGAGCGCGTCTATGTCCGCCTCACAGCGACCGACGGCGTGAGCGAAGACGGCGTGTGGCTCGACAACTCAGCGAAATAAAAACCCATGACCAACTGGACACGCAAAGACCTCACCTCCATCGCCGACCTCAGCGTCGCCGAGCTGCGCCACCTTCTCACCACCACCTCCGCATTTAAAGACGTAGGCACTCGCGAGATCAAAAAAGTCCCCGCCCTTCGCGGGAAGACACTCGTGAACTTCTTCGTCGAGCCCAGCACACGCACGCGCATCAGTTTCGAGCTTGCCGCATTTCGCCTCAGCGCCGACGTGGTGAACATCTCCGCCACCACCTCCTCCCTCACGAAAGGCGAAACGCTCAAAGACACCGCCCGCAACCTTGAAGCGCTCCTCGCCGACATCATCGTCCTCCGCCACAGCAGCGCCGGAGCCGCGCAATTTCTCGCCGAGCGCCTCGGTGCCAGCGTCATCAACGCAGGCGACGGCGCACACGAACACCCCACGCAGGCACTGCTCGATACATTCACCATCTGCGAGCATCGCGGAAAAATGGACGGCAACCTCGCCGGCCTCCACGTCGCCATCATCGGCGACATCCTCTTCTCTCGCGTCGCCCGCTCAAACATCCACGCACTCACCAAACTCGGCGCGCGCGTCACCCTCTGCGGCCCGCCCACGCTTGTTCCCCGCTCGCTGGAATCCCTCGGCGTCACCGTCACCCACGACCTCGACGCGCTCCTTCCGCAAGTGGACGTCGTCAATTTACTCCGCATCCAGCACGAGCGGCAGCGCAAGGAATACTTCCCGAGCCTCGGCGAATACACCGCGCTCTTCGGTCTCACGAAAGCACGCGCCGAACGCCTCAAACCCGACGCACTCATCATGCACCCAGGCCCCATCAATCGCGGCGTGGAAATTGACAGCGACCTCGCCGACAGCGGACGCAGCGTCATCCTGGATCAAGTCACCAACGGCCTCGCCGTCCGCATGGCCGTCCTCTACCTCTGCGCCGGAGCGCGGGGAGGAAGTGAAACACGCATCGCATAAAACAATGTCCACACTCCTCATCAAAAACGGCCGCATCCTCGACCCCGCCAACAAGCGCGACGAAATCGCCGACCTTCTCATCGTGGATGGAAAAATCGCCGACCCTTCGTCATTCGACATCCGTCATACGTCATTCAACGAAGTGGACGCCACCGGCCTCATCGTCGCGCCCGGCCTGATCGATCTGCACGTCCACTTCCGCGAGCCGGGGCAGTCGGCCAAGGAGACCATCGCCAGCGGCGCACGATGCGCGGCGGCAGGCGGATTTACCTCCGTCGTATGTATGCCGAATACGAATCCCGCAGTGGACAACGCCAGCGTGGTGACGTGGATTTTAGAAAAAGCGAAGACCGAAGCGTGCGTGAATGTTTTTCCAACCGGCGCGCTCACGAAAGGAATCGCAGGCGAAGAACTCGCACCCATCGGCGCGATGCGCAAAGCGGGCATCGTCGCACTCACAGACGACGGGCATTGCATCCAAAGCCACGAGGTGATGCGGCGCGCGTGCGAGTATGCGGGGATGTTTGGGCTGACGGTCATGGACCATTGCCAGGACTACAATCTCGTCGGCAAAGGCGTGATGCACGAAGGGCGCGTCTCGACGGAACTCGGCCTGCCCGGCTGGCCCGCCGTGGGCGAAGAAATCATCGTCGCCCGCAATGCGCTGCTCGCGGAATTGACCGGCACGCCCATCCACTGCCAGCACCTCAGCGCCGCAGGGAGCGTGCGAATTTTGCGCGAAGCGCGCGCACGCGGCATCCCGCTCTCGGGCGAAGTCTGCCCGCACCACATCGCGCTCACGGATGAAACGCTGCGAGGCTTCGACACGAACTTTAAAATGAACCCGCCGCTGCGCTCGCAGGAACACGTCGAGGCGCTCATCGCGGGCATCGCCGACGGCACGATCACCATTCTAGCGAGCGACCACGCGCCGCACTGCGGATTTGAAAAGGAAGTGGAGTTTGACCAAGCGCCCTTCGGCATCCTCGGCCTCGAAACGGAACTTGGGCTGTTCCTCGACATCCTCGTCCACAAACGCAAAGCGATAGACCTCACGCGACTCGTCGAGCTTTACACCATCAACCCCGCACGCCTGCTCGGCCTGGATCGCGGCACACTCAGCGTCGGCGCAATCGCCGATGTCACCCTCATCAACCCCGGACTCGAATGGACAGTGGACAAAGAAGCGAGCGCATCGCGCAGCCGGAACAATCCTTTCCACGGCTGGGAACTTCGCGGTCGCGCCGTGCGCACCATCGTCGGCGGGCAGACAGTCTGGGCGCTATGAGCGGGAAAAAGAAAACCGAACTCCCCTGCTCCATCTGCGGAAGGTTGACGGAGTATTTCACCGAACCGCTCGGCCCCTTTTGCTCGCAACGCTGCAAGACAGTGGACCTCGGAAAATGGCTCGGCGAAGAATACCGCGTGAGCGAGCCGCTGCGCCCCGACCACCTCGCCGAATACGAAGAAATGTCCGGCGAACAACTCGACGTGCCCGAGCGCGACTAGTCCCGCCGCGAACTGAGGGCCAACGGCCCGTTTTTATACCAGCCTTGGGCAACGCCCAAGGAATGCTTTTCCCTACGGTGAAAGGGCTGAAAGCCCGGCACCATTTGATGCGAATGGAGACACAAATGGATCGGGCCTTTAGCCCTCTTGCCGTCTTTGTTTTCAAACCTAGGCCGACGCTCGGTCCTCGCTCTGGCCTAGGCTGGTATGGACCGGGCC
>JAYUIF010000191.1:0-10135 GCA_043766295.1 Spartobacteria bacterium
CAATCTCCCCGACTGCGTGGTGTGCTACGCGGACTCGACGATCACGCTGCCCATCATCACCGCCTACGCGCTCACGAAGGTGAAGCCGCGCAAGCTCAAACGCCTCTACGACCGCCGCGACGCGATGCTGGAGCGCGTGCGCGAGATGTATTTCAAGCATGGCCGCGTCGCGAAGATCGAGCACCGCACCGACCTCGACAAGAAGAAGAGCGTGAAAGGCCGCAGCGGTCGCAGCGTGACGGGCACCAAGCGAGATGCCTGATCACCGCCCGCATCCTGACCGTTCACGCGAGGACTGGGTCTGCCACATTTTTGCCAGCGGAGAGTCACTCTACGCACACGTCGTCGGCACACTCGCGAAGGTGGGGATGGAAGTCTCGGCTTTGCCCGACCGCTCGGATCACGTGCTGCTCACACTCGACGTGCCGCCGTGCGGCTCGGTGACGCTCTCGGTGAACACGCTCTCGCGGCTGAACCGCAACGCGAACTTCGACGCGCACGTGCGCGTCGCGATTGTGAAGACGAGTTACGCGGGGATGCCCGAGCCGTTCATCGAGGAAGCGATGGGGCTCGACTACGCGACCGTCGAGGCGCAGTTCCACCCGCGCTGGGAATCCTACGAGCGCGACCCGCTCGCCGAACTGCTCATGGCAAAGGCGCGCGCCGCGCTGCGTATCGAGGCGTGGGGTGAAATCTATCGCGCGCAACACCTCGGCCTGCACCAGATCCACAGCCGCCGTGCGAGCTGCGCGGTAAAGACCGATGTGATCGGCCACGATGGCGCACTGCGCTTCTACCTGCGCGAAGGCCACGCCGAGATGCTGCTCTTCAAATTCTGCGGCCAGTAGCGACTGGTGAAAATGGAAGCGTTGCCGGGAGCCAGAGTAGCGTTACCGGACGAAACGGTGTGTTCCCTGTGAAGTTCTTGGATTACCCTGCACATTTCATGGGCGTCCTTGCGCTTCCCATGGACGACCCCGCCGGAAGTTTAGAGCACCCCGCGCCAAGTTTGGACGACCCCGCCGAGTTTTTGGACGACCCCGCAGGAAGTTTGGAGCACCCCGCGCGAAAAGGGGGCGGACTTCCAACAGAGAAGGACACCACCCGGACAGAGAAACACGTCGCCCCGGCTCGCAGGGACGCCGTTCCGAAAGAGAGGGATGCACTTCCCAAATAAAACCCCGCCCAGCAAGAAGCCAAGCACCCCGGCTTTCTTACGACGGGGCGGCACGCCACCCGCCTCCCGCCACTCTTCACTACGGACCGTGCGCTCCATCCTTCCCAATGCGCGATTGTGAAACTATAGAACTGCGCCCGCATGAAGATTCTTCGTTACAACAAACCCGGCTTTGCCAAAGCCATCGCCGCACTTCAGCGCAGCGCCGAGCCGGATGAGCAGGTGCGCAACACCGTCACCGCAATCATCGCCGGCATCCGCGAGCACGGCGACACGGCGCTGCTCAGCTACACGGCGAAATTCGGAAGCGCCACCCTGCGCCCGGCGCAACTGCGCGTGACCGAGCCTGCGAAAGTGGACGCCGCCACGCGCCGCGCCATCGCCACCGCGCACAGGAACGTATTCGCATTTGCCAAAAAGAGCCTGCGCAAAACATGGAGCACTCGCAACGCACAGGGCGCGCTCGTCGGCGAGCGGTTTGATCCTTTTCAACGCATCGGCATCTACGTGCCCGGCGGCACCGCCCCACTCGTCTCCACCGCCGTGATGACGGTGACGCTCGCCGCCGCCGCCGGCTGCCCGGAGATCGTGGCCGTGACGCCGTGCGACAAGGCCGGGGCGGTGAATCCCGCGCTCCTCCACGCGCTGCGGCACGCCGGGGCGACGGAGATTTACCGCGTGGGCGGCGCGCAGGCCATCGCCGCACTCGCCTACGGCACAAAGACGATCCGCCCCGTGCAAAAGATTTTCGGCCCCGGCAGCCCGTGGGTCGTCGAGGCAAAGCGGCAGGTCTTCGGGCAGTGCGCGATTGATTTACTGCCCGGCCCTTCGGAAATCCTCGTGCTCGCCGATGCCAGCGCCAAGGCCGCGTGGATCGCCGCCGACCTCCTCGCGCAAGCCGAGCACGGCCACGGCAGCAGCATCCTTTTCGTGACGGATAGCGTGAAGCTCCTCGCCGCCGTCGAGAGCGAAGTGCGCGCACAGGCCGCAAAACTTTCGCGCCGCGAATACCTCACCGAAGTGCTCGACAGAAACGCCGCGCTCGTCCTCGTAAAGAAGCTCGCCGACGGCGTGGCCATCGCGAATGACTTCGCGCCCGAGCACATCTCCATCGTGGCCAAAAATGAGGACGCGCTGGCCGCGCGCATCCACACCAGCGGCGCGATTTTCCTCGGCGGCTGGTCGCCCGTCGCCGCCGGGGATTTCCTCGCCGGCCCCAGCCACACGCTGCCGACGGGCGGCGCCGGGAAATCGTTCCCCGGCCTCATGGCGGATATGTTCCAGCGCCGCACCAGCATCGTCCGCCTCGATGCGCGCTCGCTGCGCAAGAGCGTGGCGACTATCGAGCAGTTCAGCCGCATCGAGGGGCTGGATGCGCATGGCCGCAGCGCGAGCATCCGCTTCGAGTAGCGCCAGCGGCGATGCCTCGCTGTTTTTAACCACGGATTGCACGGATGGACACGGATGTTTGGATGGCTCATCTACGCATTCCAACTGTGGAAACTCGTAGCGGCACCAGCAACGCGCTGGTGCAGATACTTTGACCACGGATTGCACGGATGGAAACGGATGGAGGGACGCAAGCCTGTTTCCCATCCGTGTCCATCCGTGAAATCCGTGGTTCATCATCCGGGCAATCCGAGGCCGCCACAGAAATTCGCTTCCCCGTCGCGGGACGTCCGCTAGCCTCCGCTGCGTTCGCTTTAAACCACCAACCAACTGCACGAAAGGAATACGACTATGGGCCTCATGGATTTCATCAAGGGACAGTTCATCGAGATTATCGAGTGGACGGACGACTCTCGCGACACACTGTCGTTTCGCTGGCCGGACGAGGACAAGGAAATCAAGAACGGCGCGCAGCTCATCGTGCGCGAATCGCAGCAGGTGCAGTTCATTTACGTCGGGCAGTTCGGCGACACGTTCGACCCCGGCAAGCACGCGCTGACGACGGACAACATCCCGATCCTCAGTCGCATCGCGGGGTGGAAATACGGCTTCAATTCGCCGTTCAAAGCGGACGTGTATTTTCTCAACACGCGCCTTTTCACCGGCATCAAATGGGGCACCAGCAACCCCGTGATGATGCGCGACCAGGACTTCGGCATCGTGCGCGCCCGCGCCTTCGGGACGTTCGATTTCCGCATCGTGGATGCGAAAGTTTTCCTCAAGGAAGTGGCGGGCAGCGACCAGCATTTCCGGCTCGATGAATTCCAGGACACGATGCGCTCGCGCATCGTGAGTCTATTCAGCGAGGCCATCGCCAAGGCGCACATCCCCGTGCTCGATCTGGCCTCGCGCTACAGCGAAGTGGGCGCGGCCCTTCTCCCCCTGCTCAACGAGGCGACTGTGCCGAAATACGGCATCGAGTTTGCGAGCTTCATCCTCGAAAACGTGAGCGTGCCGCCGGAAGTCGAGGCGGCGATAGACAAACGCAGCAGCATGGCGGCGGTGGGGAATCTCAACGACTACGTGAAGTTCCAAATGGCGCAGGGTCTCGAACACGGCGGCGGCGGCCCCGGCGGCGCGGCGACGGAAATGGCGATGGGCTTCGGCATGGCGAATCAAATGATCCAGCAGGGCTTCCTCACCGGCCAGGCCACCCCGCCCGCAGGCGGCGCACCCGTGCAGGCCAGCGCGACTCCCGCGTTGCTCACGCCCGCGCAAGTGGCCCAGCAACTCGGCGTCACCGAGGCCGACGTGCTCGCCACGCTCGAAGCCGGCGACCTCAAAGGCAAAAAGATCGGCACGCAATGGCGCATCACCGCCGACGCGCTCGCCGTGTATTTAAAATAGCACGCTATGAAACGCGCCCCGTGCATCCTCCTCACCGCAGTGCCGCTGCCGTAGCGATGGCAGCGAGCAAGCCACGCCGCAAAGCCGCTGCGATCACGGAGATCGCTTTTGCGCCCGGCAATCCCCCGCCCTTTTTCCGCGAGGATGATGCGGGCATCTTTCTCTACGAGGCCGACTGTCTCGTTTTTCTCGATGCGATTGCGGAAAAGTATCCCGGCGGTGTGTTCGACGCGGTGTTCGCCGACCCTCCGTATTTCCTCAGCAACGGCGGCACGACTTGCCGCAATGGCCGTCGCGCGAAGGTGGACAAGGGCGCGTGGGACAAGTCGCGCGGCGCGGATGCCAATCATGAATTCAACATGGAGTGGCTGCGGCGCTGCCAGCGCGTGCTGCGCCCGAACGGGACGATTTGGGTGACTGGCACGCAGCACGTCATTTTCAGCGTGGGGCACGCGATGCAGCAACTCGGCTTCAAGCTGCTGAACACGATTACGTGGGAGAAACCGAATCCGCCGCCGAATTTGTCCTGCCGCTTTTTCACGCACTCGACCGAGACCGCGCTGTGGGCGGCGCGCGATGCGAAGAGCAGGCACACGTTTAATTACGCCGCGATGCGCGAGGAGAATGCGGGAAAGCAAATGAAGAGCGTCTGGCGCATGAAGGCGCCCGCGAAAGCCGAGAAGCGCCACGGCAAACACCCGACACAAAAGCCGCTCGCGCTGGTCGAGCGCTGCATCCTCGCGAGCACAAACGTAGGCGCGCTCGTGCTCGATCCTTTCCTCGGCAGCGGCACGACTGCCACCGCCTGCGCCCGCACCGGTCGTAGTTGCGTGGGCCTGGAACTCGACGCCGCACATCTCGCCACTGCGCGCCATCGCGTGCTGGACGCGCTCAACGAAAAACAGCAACTCCTTTAGCACCATGAGCGACGAAATTTCCGCACAACAGAAATTCAACTGCCCGAGCTGCGGTGCGGAGGCGACGTGGGATGCCGCCAAGCAATCGCTCGTCTGCGGCTACTGCGGAACCATCGCGCCGATGCAGCCGCCGGATTCGCCGACCACGGGTATCGAGCACGACCTCGTGGCGGCGCTGAATGCCATCGGCGACGACCAGCGCGGTTGGGACACGGAACGCCAAAGTGTGAAGTGCCAGAGCTGCCAGGCGATCACCGTCTTCGAGCCATCGCGCGCGGCACAGCGGTGTGATTTTTGCGGCTCTGCCGCCATCATCCCGGTGGGTGAGCAAATGCGCCCCATCCGCCCGGAGTCGCTGCTGGAATTCAAGCTCGCCGAGACCGACGTGCGCGACGCCATCCGCAGGTGGTATGGAGCGCGGTGGTTTGCGCCGAACAATCTCCGCACCCGCGCACTCACCGACACGGTGACCGGCATCTACATTCCGTATTGGACGTTTGATTCGCAGGCGAGCGCGGACTGGACTGCGATGTCGGGCGACTACTACTACGAAGACGAATCCTACACCGACTCGAACGGCAACCGGCAGACGCGCAGCGTGCGCAAAATCCACTGGTATCCAACGAGCGGACACCTCGATCATTTCTTCGACGACGAACTCGTTCCCGCCACGCGCGGCGTCGAAATTTCGCTGCTGCAAAAAGTCGAGCCCTTCCCCACCACGAGCGATCTGAAGCCCTACGATCCCGGATTTCTGAGCGGCTGGACGGTGGAGCAATACCAGATTGACCTCATCGCCGCTGCGCAGCGCGCACGCGAGACGATGGAGACGAAGACGCAGCAACTCTGCGCAAAGCAAGTGCCCGGCGACACGCACCGCGACCTGAGCGTGAACGCGGATTTTTCGCAGCAGACGTTCAAGCACGTGCTCGTCCCAGTCTGGCTGCTCGCATTCACCTACGGCTCGCGGAGCTATCAAGTCGTGGTGAACGGCTACACCGGCACCATCGCGGGACGCTATCCGAAGAGCTGGGTGAAAATCCTACTGCTCGTGCTGGCGATCCTCGCACTGATTTGCAGCGTGATTTTTTCTACAAAGCGGTCTAGGATGAAATCCGACATCAACTCCACGGAAACTTCACAGCGACTTCTCGATTTGAATTTCACCCACTAGCCCCTGCACATGGACACTCTCACCGGCCTGCTCGAAAACGGAACCGACCTCATTCCGGCACAGTGCGAGCAGTCGGTCGCCAGACTTCTTTCGGAGGAAATTTCCGATGGTGAGAAGATGATGTTTCTCAAAGCGCTGCGCAAAAAAGGCGAGACGGCGCAGGAGATTGCGGGCTTCGTAAAATCGCTCCTCACGCGCGCAGTGCGTCCCGAATTGGATCGCACGAAGCTCCCCGGCCCGACGCTCGATGTCTGCGGCACAGGCGGCGACAAGCAGGGGTTTTTCAACGTCTCCACCGCCGTGATGTTTGCCGCCGCCGCCGCTGGTGCGTGTGTGATGAAACACGGCAACCGCTCCGTAACTTCCAAAACCGGAGCCGCCGATGTGCTCGAAGAACTCGGCGTGAAAATCGAACTCACGCCCGAAGAAATCCGCACCGCGCTCGAACAGCACGGCGTGGCATTCCTCTTCGCGCCCGCATTTCATCCCGCGTTCAAAGTGATCGCGCCTGTCCGCAAGGTGCTCGCGGCGCAGGGGCAGACCACCATTTTCAACATCCTCGGCCCGCTGCTGAATCCCGCGCAGCCGGACTTCCAACTCGTCGGAATCTTCAACGCCGCGATGCTGCCGAAATATGCCGAAGCGCTCCGTGCGCTCGGGCGCAAGCGCGCGTGGGCCGTGCATGGCAGCGGCATGGATGAATTGACGCTGACGGGCTCCACGGAAGTTCACGCCGTCGAAGCCGATAACGTGAGCGATTTCACAATCACGCCCGAGGAATTTGGCTTCATCCGTTGCACGCCCGCCGACCTGCGTGGCGGCGACCGCGCTGAGAATGCGCGCATCCTCATGAGCATCCTCGACGGCACCGAGCGCGGCCCGAAACTCGACATGGTGCTTCTCAATACAGCGGCGGCGCTTGTCGTCTGCGGCATCGCGAGCGACATGGCTGCGGGACTTTCCAAAGCGCGAACCGCCATCGAAAACGGAGGCGCCCTCGCTAAACTGAACGCACTGCGCTCGCTGAAGTAGCGGTTGCGGAATTGACTTCGCAAATTCCAGCGGCACGCTGCGCGCACTTAATCCATGGCTCAGAAAATCCTCGTCATAGACGACTCCCCCGCTGCCGCGCAGCTCACGGAAAACGTGTTGGCTCAGCATTTCCATGGCTGCGATGTGCTCAGCTCCGCCCGTGGCGTGGATGCGTTTGAGCGACTGAACGTCGCGATGCCGGACGTCATTGTATTAAACGACACGCTGCCCGACATGGACGGAGCCGCAGTGCTGACACGACTTGGCGCAGAGCCGCACACTTCGCAAACGCCCGTGATCCTGCTCGCCGAGCCGGGTAATGTCGCGAGCTACAACGGCCAGTTTTCAAACCTCTCACGCGTTCTGACAAAGCCCGTCTCCGCCGAATCCTTACTCGGCGCACTCGGCGAATTGCTCAACAACAAACCCGGCGCGCGCCGGATGCTGCAACCACGCGGCGGCATCGTCTTTAACGGACACACCGGTTTCATCTCGCTGCGTCAGGCTTTGCAAATGGCGCAGGGCGACCGACTCACCGGCGTGCTGCGTTTTCCGCTCGGGCGGCATACGGTGGAGCTGTGGATGAATGGCGGGCGCTTTCTCTTCGCGACCACGCGAAATTTTCAACTCTACTGCGCTGGCTCACCCGTGATTCTCTCCGCGACAAGCCTCGGCCTCATCCTCGAAGCGCAATCCAATCAGCACCACACCGGCTGCCCAATTTTCCTTTTCCTCAGCGTGCGAAACGGACTCCCGCACGACGACGTTGTGCAAATCACACGCGAGCATGGCCAGCGGTTGTTCGGCCAGCTTTTCACAGCGGGGCGCATCACGTTTGAGTTCGAGGAAACGGATCGCTTCCCGGAGTTCGCGCGCAATTTTCCTCCAGCGGCCGAAGATGCGGACAACTGGATTCTCGGCGCACTCCGCCATGTGCGCTTCGAGCACATCGCGCCTGCGCAGCGGCCCGACCCGAATGGATCGCCCGCCTACACGCGGCGCGGCTACGACCTTATCCAGCGTCTCAAGCTCAACGACGTCGAAGCACGCTTCGCCACGGCGATCAACGGCACCGACACACTGCAAGCCATCGCGCAAAATATCGGCATCCCACTTGGAGACGCGCTGCTCGTCGTGTTCCGTTTTCAGGCGCTTGAGATTATTGATTTCTGGAATGCCGGAGTGCTCAGCCTGCCGGACTCGGCTTCGTAGGCGATGGCAAGGCCACGGCTGCGTGCAACGCTCACCCTTTTTTGCATCACGCTGCTGATCCCGGCGCTGCTGATTTCCATCGCAGAAATCTGCACGCGCATTTTCGGGCAGCATCTTGACCCGCTAGCGGTCTTCGTCAGTTCGCCGCAGCTTCGCATGGACACGCAGGGCGAAGCGACGAGCGGGATGTTCGAGTTTGACCCGGCCCTCACATGGCGGTTGCGCCCGAATCTCCGCAGCATTTGGTGGGACTACACGTCCGTCAGCACGAACGCCGCACACCTCCGTATGCCGCGTGAACTTTCCGCGAAACGCGGGCTGCGCATCATCACGCTCGGCGACTCCGTGACCTTCGGCTATCGCGTGCCCGCCGCGATGAGCAAGGACAAGCCGGGCGAGTTCAATGCGGAGGAAAAGCCCTGCCCTCGCCTGCTCGAAGAGATGCTGCGGAAGAAATTTCCCGGTCGTGAAATCGAAGTGCTGCCCCTCGCCTGCCCCGGCTACTCGAGTGCGCAAGGGCTTGCGTGGCTGCGCCGCGACATCGCCGAGTTGCAGCCCGACATCGTCACGGCCTGCTTCGGCTGGAACGATGTGCGCGCCGCCGGTGCCGCCGACCGGGACACGATGCCGGGAACATCTTCGCAAGTCCGCATCCGCGCACTGATGAGCCACAGCCAGCTCCTGCTCCATCTCGCACAGTCTGCGCAAAGCAGAACAGCCGCAGTGATTCCAAAGATCGAACCTCGCAGTTCGCCGGAGGAATACACCGCGCACTTTGCGGAAATGTCCGCGCTCTGCCGCGAGCACGGCGCGTGGTTTGGAGTGATTCTGCCATTTTATCGGGACCCGAATAAACTGGGCGACTCTCCCGATGAACAAGACAACGCCGGCAATCCCGCCGAGGGTGAACGCATGACGCACTATCGGAATCAACTGCGCTCTGTCGCAGTTGCGCAGAAAATTCCCGCACTCGAAATCACGGAACTCTACGAACAGGCATGGCCATCGAACGCGGAATATTTTGGTGAGCGCATCCATCCGAATGCCGTCGGCCATGTGCTCATCGCCGAGCGTCTGCTGGAGTTTATCAGCCCCGCAGTGAGCGAGCGTGTGCGATGGTAAAACGCCCGGCCCTTTCCTCAAAGTGGCGCTTGTGCAGTGAACGCCAAATACCATGTGACCAGCTCGGGCCCTTGGAAAATCCACAGCAGCGCACCCAGTGATAGGTAGGGGCCGAATGGAATTTTTGCCGACCACTCGCGCTTGCCGATGAGCAATGTCAGGCCGCCTATGACCGCGCCAAACATCGAAGCCGACATCACCGTGAAAAGCACAGCCTTCCAGCCGAGGAACGCACCGATGCACGCGATGAACTTCACATCGCCGAAACCCATCGCATCGCGCGTAAAGGTGATTCGCCGCACGATGCCGCTGAACGACTTCATTGTTTCGAGATCGTGCTCCTTGCCATCGAGATGCAGACGTTCGTATTGAAAACGCAATTCCACGTCGTTGCGCGAGGTGCCCTGGAACTCGTAGCGCTCGCAATCCATCACGAGGAAATCTTTCTCGTTGGTGAAAAACTCGTCCCACCATTGCGTCGTCTCACCCGTCACAAATTTGCCCCGCTCGCCTTCGAGCGTCCACGAGAATGGCTCCGGTTGCTTGAACTCCAGCGTCTTTTTTCCAAAGGCCAGCTTCCCCAGCACGGAGACCAGCCAGAGGAGCGCAAATCCCAAAGCAGCGCCGAATAGCGACCACGCACCGCTCTGCAAGTGCGACATGATTTCCCCGGAATTTCCGCCGTGTAGCATCGGCACAGCGAGA
>JAYUIF010000192.1:0-1686 GCA_043766295.1 Spartobacteria bacterium
GAGCAGCTTGGTGATGTCGAAACTGAACTCCACATTTTCGCCGACATGCGACCCCGCAAACTGGCCGTTGATATAAACCCAAGCCCGGTAATCCACCCCGCCGAAATGAATTTTCATCCGCTTCGCTTTCATGGCCAGCGGCAGATCAAACGTGCGGCGATACCAGACATTTTTGATGTGCTCGGAAGTAGGTATCGCGAGGCCGGACAATTTACTCTCCGGACAAAACGGCACGACGATCTTGCTGTTGAAGTTCACGCCAGAAGTCAGCCCCCGCGATTCGCCGTCCGCCGCCTTATCAATCTCAAACTGCCACTCGCCATTCAGCGTCATCCAATTTTCACGCATCATATCCGGGCGCGGATGCTCCGGGCGCGGCACAGCGGCAGTTGCGCCGAAGACACTCGTGATCATGACAGCCATCGCCGCCATCGCTGACATCAAATTCCTCAAACGTTTTAGTTTTGTTCTCATAATGTTTTCTCCATTCGGCGTGAGCTTGAATGGTATCATTCAAGCGCGGCGTATTTACAATGCGGGAAGATTGCAGCCCTCTTGCCGTTCGAGAAAATGAAATGGAGAAACTACACCACTGTGCCGCTCCACTTCAGCTTTTGGCGGAGCACCTCGAAGTAGGAGACGCCGGCGAGCGAGGCGAGCGGGAGGCGTTGCGGGGCTTTGCTGATGCGGATGCTTTCGCCGGGCTGCATGTGTTGTGCAGTCTGGCCGTCGAGCGTGAGGAAGATGCTGCTCTCCAAATCGGCGGGTGTGATTTCGATGGGGCTGTTGTCGTTCACGATCACGGCGCGGTTGGTGAGGACGTGCGGGCAGATGGGATTTAAAACGAACACATCGCTATCCGGCGAGAGGATCGGGCCGCCTGCGCTGAGGCTGTAGGCGGTGCTGCCCGTGGGCGTGGCGACGATGAGGCCGTCGGCGTTGTATTCGGTGAGCGCGTCGGGGCCGATGCGCACGGCGAGGCGGATGAGGCGCGAAAGTTCGCCGCGACTGACGACGGCGTCGTTCAGCGCGATGTGAGAACGGCTGACGCGACCTTCGCGGAGGATGTCCACTTTCAACAAAGTGCGCTCACTGAGTGTGAATTTGCCCGCGATGATCGCCTCGACCGCGCTCATGTGATCCGCAGCGGAGACGGTGGTGAGAAAGCCGAGCGTGCCGAGATTGATGCCGAGCAGTGGGCAAAGTTTGTGGCCGAGCGCGTGGAGGACTTGGAGGATGGTGCCATCGCCGCCGAGGACGATGAGCAATTCGCAAACGTCGGCCAGCTCCGGCTCGGTGAGGCAATGATCCGCGCCGATGAGTCGTCCGGCGCGATGGTCGAGATGAAGTTGAACGCCGCGCTTGGAAAATTCGCGCACGAGTGAATGCACGATCTCGCGAGCATGAGGCTTCGAGTCGTTTGCGATGAGTCCGATATGGCGAGTGCTGCTCACGCAAGACGCATAGTTGTTCGCAGCGGCGGGGGCAAGCTGGGGAATGACGGGGCCGTGTCCCAATTTGGAAACCATGAAGCCATGAGTGGAGTTTGGAAGCGGCAGCGAACAGGACGCAGAGTCTTTCTTCTCCTAGCTTCCTGGCTTCCAAATTCAAAATAGGACACCACAAATAAAATGGAGCGCCCATCCCGTCCATCCTGCCCCTGTGTCTCCCTCACTCCGCCCGCAA
>JAYUIF010000193.1:0-1685 GCA_043766295.1 Spartobacteria bacterium
GGCGTTCCCGATGAGGTGCAAGTGCAGAAGATGAAAAAGTATCTCAATTTCATCGGCCTCGGCGTGGAGCCCACGGGGGAATTTCTCCACGCGATCCGGCGCGTGCGCACTCGCGGGGAGTTCTTCCGCGTCTGCACGGACTTCCTTTCGCACGATGGGCCGATGCCGATGGAGCCCTTCACGCTGCCGCTGAAAGAGCACGATGTCCTCGCGGGTTGCGTGGATTAATTCACATCGTCTCACTTTTTTGCTTCACGCGCCCGCTGAGTTGCGCATCTTCCGCGCGCTTATGCGTGCTGTTCTTGCTCTCGAAGATGGTCGGTTTTTCCTCGGTGAATCCTTTGGTGCCACTGGCACCAAGGTCGGCGAGGCGTGTTTTAATACCTCGATGTCGGGGTATCAGGAAGTCCTCACCGACCCATCATATCGCGGGCAAATCGTGGCGATGACCGCGCCGCAAATCGGCAACTACGGCGTGAACGCGCTCGACGATGAAAGCACCGCCGTCCATGTGCGCGGCTTCATCATCGAAGAACTTTCGCCCATCGTCAGCAACTGGCGCGCGACCGGCGGGCTCGATGCGTATTTGAAAAAATGGGGCGTGCCCGGCATTCAGGGTGTGGACACCCGCGCGCTCACCAAACACCTGCGCACTCGCGGGGCCATGCAGGCGTGCATCAGCAATGAACTCACACCCGAAGAAGCCGTCGCCCGCGCGAAGAACGCGCCGCCGATGGCAGGGAGCGATTTTGTGAAAGAAGTCACGCCAGCCGCCGCGTTCGATTGGGATCCCGACGGCACCGAGTCGCACGAATGGACCATCGTAAAAGGCGACGGCAGCAGCGTCGAAGTGCGCGCGGGTAACGAAGTTTTCAAAAAACTCCCCGCCGTGCGCCACCGCATCGTCGCGTATGATTTCGGCATGAAGCGCAACATCCTCCGCCGTCTCCGGCAGGAGGGCTTCGCCGTGCGCGTCGTCCCCGCCGATTTCCCCGCCGAGGATGTGCTCGCGATGAAAGCCGACGGCGTTTTTCTCTCGAACGGCCCCGGCGATCCCGCCGCGCTCACCTACGTCCACGCCAACATCCGCAAGCTCATGGGCCGCACGCCCATCTTCGGCATTTGCCTCGGCCACCAGATGCTCGGCTACGCCGTCGGCGGAAAGACTTTCAAACTCAAATTCGGCCACCGGGGCGGCAACCAACCCGTGCAGGATTTGCGCACGGGGAAAGTCACCATCACTTCGCAGAATCACGGTTTCGCCGTGGATGCCGACTCATTGCCCAGCGACGTGGAAGTCTCGCACATCAACCTCAACGACCAAACCGTCGAAGGCCTCGCGCACAAGTCGCTCCCTATTTTCTCCGTGCAATACCACCCCGAAGCCGCCCCCGGCCCCAACGACGCCAGCTATTTCTTCCGCCAGTTCGCCGAGATGATCGACAGGGTGTAATACAATTTTCGCGGTCGAGTTGCTGGAAGACCAGCGACTGCGAGGGACTAACCACCTTGGGTGTTCGATTTAAAATACCATCGCAGCGGACGAAAAGTAGTCCTCAACTATTTGGGCTGCGAAGCCGGTAAATGCACGTAGGGGAATGCAGCCTTGAGCCCAATTATTTTGCCTTTGATAAAGCCCAGCACGATACAGCCAACAATGAGAAGCGTGCCGAAAAACAAAACAA
>JAYUIF010000194.1:0-10069 GCA_043766295.1 Spartobacteria bacterium
GCCGCTGTCGCCTACATCTCTGGGCGGGCGGATAGTCTCGCTGCGGTGTTCGCGCTTGGTGCTTGGCTTGCGTGGCTGAAAGCGCGCGATGAGCGTCGTGTCGCACTGCGCGTGGTGCGGTGTGTCTGCTCGGTGCTGCTGTTGTTGCTTGCGCTGTGCTCAAAGGAAATCGCGCTGATATGGCTCGCGCTTTTTGCCATGCACACGTTCGTGTTTGAGCGCACGCCGTTGCGCTCGCGACTCGTGCCGATTGTCGGCGTGTTAGTGGTGCTCGCGGTTTATGTGTGGCTGCATTCCCTTCCGACGCCGCGTCCGCCGCAGCCTGCGTTTATGAGCGAGCCGCTCGCTGCGCGCAGCATCCTCGCTTTGCGTGCGTTGGGCGACTACTCGGGGCTGCTCGTTTTTCCGGCCACGCTGATGATGGAGCGCTCGCTCGGCCCCGCAGCGATGTATGCGGATACGCATGCGTGGCAGCACGCCATCGGCAGCGAATGGCTTTCCATTTTTGGACTCGCCGCGCTCCTCGCCGCCGCGTGGCTTTGCACGCAGCGCGGTGAAGGTGCATCGCTTCGGCGCTTCGGTGCGCTTTGGTTTGGAATCGCCTTCATCCCCATCTCGAATCTCATCCCGCTCAATGCCGAATCCGCCGAGCACTGGATATATCTCGCCAGCATTGGCGCGCTCATGCTCGTCGCGGGCGCGGTGCTCATGCTGCCTGCGCGCGCGCAACGTGCGGCCACATTTGTTGCGTTGCTGGCGTGCGCCGCGTTCGCTGCGCGCACGAGTTTTCGCGCTGCGGATTGGGTGGACGGCGAGACTTTTGCGCGCAAGACGCTCGCAGCCGGTGGCGTCACCCCGCGAATGATTGCATACCTCGCGCAGGAACTCGGCGCGCAGGGCCGCCTCGCCGAGCAAGAGCAGGTGCTTCGCAAAGAGATCGCCATTTTTCCCGACTACACCACCGCGCGCACGAATCTCGCGCTCTGCCTTCGTAAACAGGGCCACGAGCCCGAGGCCGCATCGCTGCTCGCCTCCGCACAGACCGCTGCGCCCACTGTCCCTCGGAGTTGGAATGCCGCGCTGAATATCGCCGGCCAGATGCACCACGATGGTCACAGCGCTGAAGCCCTCACGCTCATCCGCGAGTGGCGTGCGCGGTTTCCAGAAACGTGGGAACTCGCCGCGTTTGAATCCACCATCCTGCGCGACACGCACGGCGATGCACTCGCGCCCGTCGCCGACTACGCCCGCGCGCATTGGTGGCATTTACCTTCGCAACTCCGCCTCGCCTCGCTCCAGCGCGATGTGAATGATTTCACCGCCGCCGCTGCCACACTCACCGCTGCACAAAAGCTCGATGTCCACGGAGCCGCCGCATTCGCCGAACTCGCGCTGCTCGAACTCGCTCGCGAAAATCTCCCCGCTGCTATCGAGGCGCAGGCCACCGCCGTTGCGCGTGCTCCGCATGATCCTGTGCAACTCGCGCAATTTGCGGACATCCTCGATTTCGCAAAGCGCCCAGCCGACGCGACTGCCGTGCGCAAAAGGGCGGAGCAACTGCGGGGCGAGAGGTGAAAAATTACCTCAACTCAAACTCCCCAACATCAAACCTCCGACGCGCGAGCCGCAGATGCGGCAGGTCGAATTCGTAGCTGTCATACACCATCAGTTGGCCGCGATATTTTCCTGGCGGCAGGCCGTTCGGCGGGCGCACGAGCCACGTCTCGGTGAAGCGCCCGGACTCCAGCCCCGGAGCAATCGGCCCTTTGCCCACGGTGTAGAGATGCCCATCCGCGCCTTGCAGAAAGAGAGACGCCCACGGCAGCAGGGGGCGGTCTGCCTTCAGATCCCACGTCATCACAAACAACATCGAATCGCCCCACGGCGGCGGGCCCGCCTGCACCGCGACAAGCGTGTGAAAATCATCCAGCTTTTTTCCCTCACCGCCCGGTTGCTCGGCGGCGGGTGTTGCTCCGCGCAGGAAAATCGAAAACTCATTGCGCGCGGTCACGCGCCACTGCGACTGGCGCAGATATTGGTGCAGCAGGAGATCCGACGCGGGCACCACGCGTCCATCCACCGTCTGCATCGCGGGATGGTAGTAGCCCGCAGCGCGGTTGAACGTCGCCAGATCGCCCGAGTCCAACACCACCGCATCCGTCGCCGGTGGCTGCACATATTCCGCGCGGCTGAGAGTTTTCAATCCTTTCAAAATCAAATGCAGCGAGTGCAACTGCGCGCGTTTTGCGAGGTGAGAAAGATACGGCAGGCCCGCCGTCACGCTCGCATTCGCTGGGATCGTTGCGAGCATTTCGGCCTTCCATTTCCGCGCCCACAGCGCATCGCCCGCGCCCGCAATCGTCCTCGTCACCGCGCGCACCGGGCCGAACCACGGCTGGCACGCCACGCACGCCAGCACGATCCAGCCCGCCATTACATCGCGCCAGAAAAGTCGCGAACACGCTTCGACCGCACCCATCCACATGAGCGGCAGCAGTGGTGCCGCGTAGTGAAATTGCAGACTCCATTCCGAGGAGCGCGACGATAGTAGATGCTGCGCAAAAAGCGGCACCGCCACGATGAGCCAGCGCAGGCGCAACAGCGGCAGCAACGCAAATGGCGCGAGCAATCCCCACACAAGATTGCCGTTGGTGAGCCCGTGCCACGCCGCGCCAAACGCACGCCCCGGCTGCGAGAAAATCCCGCCGATGCCGCCGACGTGCGTATAAAGTTCGCCGTAATCCACGCGGCCACCGTTCCACTTTGGCCCCAGCCAAAATGCGTAGAGCGCGACCCAACTCAACGCGACAGCGCCCGGCAGAATATTGAAAACCATCTGCCACTCGCGCCCGCGTTTCCTTTCCAAAAACCAATGCACCACGCACATCCAGCCGAGCATCAGCGCCACGTTTTCCTTGCACGCCAGCGCCAGCAAAAACCAAATCCAGAACAAGCCGGGCCGACGCGCGAGCCGTGCTTCGATCACCAGCAGCACGAGCGGCGCGGCTAGCGCTTCTGGGTGAAATTCATGCAGCGCGATAAATCCCGTCGCAGGTGCGAGCAGTGTCGTCAGCGCCATCCACATCGCGCCTCGCGTGCTAAATTCCATCCGCCGCGCGATGCGCCAAGCCGTGAACGGCAGCGTCGCCAGCATCACCGCCTGCGCGACGACGAAGAGCATCGGGCTTTTCCAGATCCAAAAAAACGGCAGCAGCAAATAGCAGATCGGCTCCGCGTGATTCCCCATCAGCGGCACATCCAGCAGCGAAACATGAGACTGCCCGTGCAGCGCCAGCCACAGCGCCTGCGTGTAAAAAGCCACGTCAAACGTCCCGTATTGAAACGTCGCCCAGCGGAACCACGAATCCGCAATCACCACCACGCAAAAAACCAGCGCCGCAATCCACAACACACGCGGCCGAGCTTGGTAGTCTTCATACATCAACGCGAATTTTAGACGCACCCTCAGCGAAAAGCCAGCGCGCCGCTTGACCCGTGCGCATACGGCACGGCACAACGCGCGCGCAATGCCGCCTGACATCGTTTATTTCGACCTCGAAACCCAGCGCACCGCCAATGATGTGGGTGGTTGGGATAAAAAACGCGACATGGGCATGAGCCTCGGCGTGACCTACAGCACGCGCCTCGGCGAATACCGCATCTACCCCGAAAAGCGCGCCGACGAACTCGTTCAGCAACTCATCCGCGCCGATCTCGTCGTCGGTTTTAATGTGATCAATTTCGACTACGAAGTGCTGATGGCCTACACCATCCTCGACCTGCCGCACCAATGCCGCACGCTCGATCTGCTGGTGGACATCGAGAAAAAACTCGGCCACCGCCTCGGCCTCGACGCCGTCGCCAGCGCGAGTCTCGGCATCGGCAAAACCGGCGACGGGCTCGACGCGATCCGATGGTGGCGCGAAGGTCGCCTCGCCGAAATCGCCGAGTATTGCTGCTTCGATGTGAAGTGCACCAAGCTCGTCCACGAATTCGGCGCGCAGCACAAGAAGCTGCATTACGTGGATCGTTTCCGGCAGAAAAAGAGCGTCGCCGTCGAGTGGTAGCCGCGCCTTGCCGGGACGCCTTTAGTCGGTATTCTGCGGACATGACCGTCCGTGAAATCATCGAGCAAATCAAAGCACTGCCTGCCAGCGAGCAGGAGAAAGTGGCGGCGTATCTGCGAGGCTTGGAGTCATCCGTCGTGCGCGAGGAGCCGGGCAGCACTTATATTCCAGCAGGTGAAGCAAGCGAGTTGTCGCAGCGTATATTCGCCGAAAACGAAGAGCTATTCCGTAAACTGGCCCAATAGCCGTGGCGTCTCCAAGATTCATCAGTCGCGCGGTGCTCGCGCAGCTTCACGCGGATTCCATCGCCATATTTGGAGGCACGCTCGGTGTGCGCGATGAGAGCATGGTTTTATCCTCACTCGGTGCCGCCGAAAATGTTCACTATTATGGTGGAGGCGATCTATTTGAGATTGCCGCCGCCTATGCCTTTCACATTTCTCAGGCACAGGCGTTCCTTGATGGAAACAAACGCACCGCTGTCGCTGCGGCTTTGCTATTTCTTCGTGCAAATGGCGTCCAAGGCGTTCCTGATCAGGGCCGTCTTTACGATGCCATGATCGCCATCGCCGAGCGCCGTCTCGACAAGGCCGGGCTTGCTACGCTGCTTCGTGAATTACTCGGCTAGGCTTCCACTCCGCGCTTTCCAAGTGCGGCTTCGTGCATATTCTCCGCGCCCTTTCGCCATGTATCGCACCACTTCCTGTAACTCGCTTCGCACTGAAAACGTCGGCTCCACCGTCACCCTCGCGGGCTGGGTGAATGCACGGCGCGACCACGGCGGCGTCACGTTTGTGGACCTCCGCGACCGCGAGGGTTGGACGCAAGTTGTCTTCCGCCCGGAGGAATTTTCCGCCGTCGCCGAAGCCGCGCACGGACTGCGCGCGGAGGACGTGATCCAAGTCACCGGCAAAGTCAGCGCGCGCCTCACGGGCACCGAGAATGCGAAGCTCGCCACCGGCTGCATCGAAGTCATTGCCTGCGAACTCACCATCCTCAACAAAGCCGAAGTCCCGCCATTTCCCCTCGACGATCCGAAGGTGAACGAAGATCTCCGCCTCGAATATCGCTATCTCGATCTGCGCACCGCTCACATGCAGCGCAACCTCAAGCTCCGCCACCGCGTCGTGAAAGCCACACGCGATTTTCTCGATGAGGCCGGCTTTTTGGAAATCGAAACTCCCATCCTCAGCAACCCGACTCCCGAGGGTGCGCGCGACTTCCTCGTGCCGTCGCGGCTAAACCCCGGCAGCTTTTACGCGCTCCCGCAAGCGCCGCAGCAATACAAACAACTCCTGCAAGTCGCGGGGCTCGAAAAGTATTTCCAAATCGCGCGCTGCTTCCGCGATGAAGACTTGCGCGCCGACCGCCAGCCCGAGTTCACGCAGGTGGACATCGAGGCGTCCTTCGTCGTCGAGCAGGACATCCAGACGCTCGTCGAAGGTCTGCTCGCACGCATCTTCCGCGAGTCGCGCGGCGTCGAAATCCCCACGCCATTTCCGCGCATGGCCTACAGCGAGGCGATGAATCGTTTCGGCAGCGACAAGCCCGATACGCGCTTCGGCATCGAGCTTACCGAACTCACCGAAATCTTCGCCGCGTCGCAGTTCAAAGTGTTCGCATCCGTCGCATCGAGCGGCGGCGTCATCAAGGCGATCAACGCCAAAGGAGCCGCCGCGCTGCTCAGCAAAGAGCAACTCAAGAAATGGGAAGAGTGGGTGAAAACCGAGTGCGGCGCGAAGGGTCTCGCCTACGTGAAATGGAGCGCGGGCGGCGAGTGGGAATCACCCATCGTGAAATTTTTCAGCGACACGGAAAAAGCCGCGCTCGCCCAGCGCATGGACTTTGCCGAGGGCGACGTGCTCTTTTTCGGAGCCGACGCAAAACTCGAATCCGTCTGCGAAGTCCTCGGTCGCGTCCGCCTCCGCTGCGCCGAACTTCTCGGTCTGCTCAAAGCCAACGCCGACAAACTCAATTTTCTGTGGGTCGTGGATTTTCCGCTCCTCGCCTTTTCGCCGGAGGACAATCACTGGGTCGCCGTCCATCATCCGTTCACGCGCCCGAAGGCCGAGGACGTGCCCGCGATGGAAGCCGGCGACTACGCCAAAGTCCGCGCGGTCGCCTACGATGTAGTGCTCAACGGCGTCGAACTCGGCGGCGGCTCCATCCGCATCCACGAGCGCGAACTCCAAGCCAAACTCTTCTCGATCCTCGGCGTGAATGCCGAAGAGCAACAAGTGAAATTCGGCCATCTCCTGAAAGCATTCAGCTTCGGCGCACCGCCGCACGGTGGCCTCGCGCTTGGGTTGGATCGTCTCGTCATGCTCATCGCCGGAGCCGAGAGCATCCGCGAAGTCATCGCCTTCCCAAAAAACAATCGCGGCGTGGATCTGATGACCCGCTCGCCCGTCGAGGTGGACATCAAACTCCTCCGCGAAGTCTATATTTCGAGCACGGCAAAGAAGGCGTAGCTGCGCGCCGGACTCACGGTGCGCGACTTCGTAGTGGCGTCGAGCCCGTCGTGTGGGTAGAAGGCGGGGCCAATGTCGAAGCCTGTTGTCGCCAGCTATTGCACCACTTTTCTCAAGCCGGAGATGCGGCATATTTACCGTCAGGTGACGGGGCTGCGGCGCTGGGATACTTGGATCATGACGCGGGAGCGCATCGAGGCGGAGCAGTATCCTTTTTCGGAAATCGAGGTGCTGCCGAAGGTGCGGAAGAATTTCCTGAAACGATTCTGGCGAAAGTATGTGCTGCGTCTGTCGCCGCTGCTTTATCGCGATGAGTTGCGGTGCATCGTGAAGACGTTTGAGCGGAAGCCGGCGGATTTGATGCACGTTTATTTCGGCCACACCGGGGTGCATTTGCTGCCGTTCATCAAGGGTTGGGACAAGCCGGTGGTCGTGAGTTTTCACGGCATGGACATCCAGCCGCGCCCGCATCAACCGGGGTATGACGATATGATGCGCGAGCTTTTGCAGACGGTGCCGCTGGTGCTCGCGCGGTCGGAGTCGTTGTTTGATGCGTTGGAAAAGTGGGGCTGCCCGCGTGGGAAGATGCGGCTGAATCGCACGGGGATTCCGCTGGATGCGTTTCCGCTCGTGAAGAGAACGGTGCCGGAGGAGGGGCGGTGGCAATTTGTGCAGGCGTGCAGGCTCATTGCGAAGAAGGGGCTGAAGTCGGCGTTGCAGGCGTTTGCGATGTTTCATGGATTTCAGCCGAATGCGCGATTCGTGATCGCGGGCGATGGGCCGATGAAAGATTCGCTGCTCGATTTGGCGCGAGAGTTGGGCGTTGCGAATGCCGTGGAGTTGCGGGGTTTTTTGGATCAAGCCGCGCTGGCGAAACTTTATGCCGAGAGCCACGTTTTCGTGCATCCCAGCGAAATGACGAGTGATCAAAATCAAGAAGGTGTCCCCAATTCCATGCTCGAAGCGATGGCGACGGGTCTCCCGGTGCTCGCCACGAGGCATGGTGGAATTCCCGAAGCCGTCACGGACGGAGCGAGCGGTCTGCTGTGTCCTGAGCGCGATCCGCAGTCGTTGATGGAGGCGATGTTTCGTTTCACGGAACACCCGGAAAATTTGGCGACGATGGGGGAGGAAGCTGCCCGTTCCGTGCGTGAGGAATTTTCCCAGCAGCGCGCCATCGAGCGGCTGGAAAGTTTTTACGACGAGGCAATCGCGATGAAAAAATGAGCTTCGCCTATCTCTTCGAGCGGTTTCCTTCGGCGGTGCAGACATTTTGCTACCGCGAGGTGATCGCGATGCACGCGCTGGGGATGGAACCGTTTGTCGTCTCGATCCGCAGGCCGCATGATGCGCCGGATTTGGCGCTGCCTTTCGAGGTGCATTATCTTTCCGTTGAGGAGACGAGGCCACGGGTGAAAGTGCCGCTTTTTGTGCGATGGCGCACGCCCTCCGCGCTGCGGCACCGGGATCGCCTGCGCTTCGAAGATGCGATGGAACTCGGGCCGTTACTGAAGGCGCGCGGCATCCGTAATGTCCACGCGCACTTTGGCGGCATTGCGGCGCGCGCGGCGTGGTGGCTGCGGCGCACCCACGGCATCCGCTACAGCTACACGGGGCACGCGAATGACATTTTTTGCGAGAGCGGTGCCGCGATCACGAATGCGATGCTGGCCAAGGGCGCGACTTTTATCGCCACGGAAACCGACTACGCCCGCGAGTGGATGGAGAGCACACACCCCGCTGCGCGCGGACGGGTGTTCCGTGTTTTCAACGGGATCGAGATCGCCCCGCCGGTGCGCGGCGCGGAATCGCAGCCGCCGCGCATCGTGAGCGTGGGGCGGCTGGTGGAAAAGAAGGGTTTCCCCGATTTACTCCGCGCGTGTGCGCTACTGCGCGGGCGTGGGGTGGAGTTTGGGTGCGACATCGTGGGCGGCGGGCCGCTCGATGCGACTTTGCGTGCGATGATCGCGGAGCTGGGGCTGGGTGATTGCGTGGTGATGCACGGGCCGCAGCAGCAACCGTTCGTTCGCACGCTGCTCGCGAATGCACGCGTCTTCGCACTCGCCGCGCAGCGTGAGGGCGATGGGGGGAGCGATAATTTGCCGACTGTAATCATGGAGGCGATGGCTGCGAGCGTGCCTGTGGTTTCCACAAAGATCGCCGGCATCCCGGAGATGGTGGACGATGGGGAAACCGGCAGGCTCGTCGCCGAACACGATCCCGCCGCCTTCGCGGATGCGCTCGCGATTTTCCTCACCGATGCCGCTCTCGCCGCACGATCCGGCGCCAATGGTTATGTGCGGGCAAAGGAGAAATTTTCCATCGCCAACACCGCGACTGCGCTTGCGCGACTGCTCGCCTCGCGCGCTGGTGTGCGTGCTCCCGCCGCCGCGCTCGCCCGCGACCCCGCGCTACACATTCCATTTTGGCGGCGTCTTCTGTGATGGTGGGGATTTTACAAATCGAAGCAGTTGGGGCGTTGACAACATCTGGCTGCATCCGCACCTTCCCGCGCTTCAAACCCCTTTGTTTTAAACAAAAAATACCTGTGCAAAAGATTACCCTGTCTCCCGCCCGATTCCTGAAACATCTGGCTGTCACGCTCAGCGTCGCGCTTTTTTGCCTACCATCCTCGCAGGCTGGCGACACGTTCAAATGGACTGTCCAATATATGGTGGACAACAGTCAGGCGTGCTTCGGTCAGTCGCAAAAAATCTGGCCCCGCCACAATCGCGGAATGGCACTTTCCACCGATGGTAAATATCTCTATCTCGGCTATCATCACGGCGCGAACGGAGTGGGGGAGGTGCGTAAGGTGGCAATCGGAATCCCAGACGACTATACGCGTGCCACATCGCGCGTCCTGCACGGGCCGCTCGCCAAGGCTATCGCGTGCGACGACAAAGGTCGCGTGTATATCGCCAATGCGGGCGAGATCCTCATTTACGACAGCGAACTTCAGCGTCTCGAACACAAGATCGCCATTTCGATTTGCGAAGGCGTGGCAGTCACGCGCGAGGGTAAGGAACTCGTGCTTTATGCCACGGATCGCCAGCTCGGCGAGTTACAGCGTTTCGTGCTCGAAGAAAAAGGCGGCGAGGTCACGGGGGATACGCCGGTGGGGCTCAAAGAGGGCGGTAAGTTGGTGATCAACGGCTCGCTCAGTCTTCGCAATTGCAAGGTGGATCCGAAGGGGAACATTTGGATTGCCGACCACGACGGCGCACGGGTTTTCCGTATCAGTCCCAACGGACAAAAAATCGAATCCGCAGACGTGAGGTCGCCGATGGACATGGCGTTCGACGGCAACCGTG
This sequence comes from Spartobacteria bacterium, assembly GCA_043766295.1. Classification (GTDB taxonomy): domain Bacteria; phylum Verrucomicrobiota; class Verrucomicrobiia; order Chthoniobacterales; family Chthoniobacteraceae; genus SXWH01. The sequence continues at coordinate 9,853 of JAYUIF010000194.1, forward strand.
CCTACGTGAGTTGTGGTGAAGAGCGCGTGGTCGCGGTGATGGAGACGGACAGCATGAAGCTCCTCGGAAATCTCGCCGTGCCGTGGGACGAACTCGAACTTTCGCCCAAGGGCAACAACAACCAGGGGGCGCTCTGCGGAATTGTTGCCGTGCCGGGCAAGGGCTTCTTTGTTACCAATGAAGGCGGGCAGACTGCGAACCAGCACAGCACCTATGG
>JAYUIF010000195.1:0-10053 GCA_043766295.1 Spartobacteria bacterium
TGTCGTGGTAGGCGAGATCGGATTCGGAGCGGAAGAAGCCGATTTTCACGAAGGCGCCGGTGACATATTTCTCGGGATCGTCGTGAAAGAGGAGAACGGCGGCGCGCTTGAGGTAGGTGCCCTCGGTGAGCTGGAGCTTTTCGACGAGGGCGACCTTGGATGAGCGCAGATCCGCCGGGTCGAGACGTCCGCTGGTGCGGGCCAGATCACGAAACTGGCGGATGGCTGACGTGGAGAGGTTTGAGATTTTGACGCCCGGGACTGGCACGCCATCCCAAGTGCGGCCCTGCCGGCGGAGTAGGAAGCGATCGAGCGCCGCCCCCTTCAACTCCTGATTGGTGCTGCCGCTGCGCAGGAAGTAATGGCCCCGGTAACTGATGGGATTTGGAAAAGGATCCACGACGATCTCCAGCCAAGGCATGCCGTTTTCCTCGCGTGCATTGACGGCGACGAGGATGCCGAGGAGGTCGCGGACTTTATTGGGAATTTCTTCCAGCAGCCTCGCGGAATCCGGCAGCCCGACGACCTTGCCTTTGTCGTTGCGTCCGATGTGAAGCACGCCGCCACCGGCATTCGCAAAGCCGCAGACCCAGCGCAGGAACTCATCCCGCCACGTCTCTTTCCATTCAAGTTGCTGGTTTTCTTTCATACCTTGGCAAATCCCGTGTTGGTTTGCTGACTTCGGTCGCGGAAGTCGCGTTTGGCGTCGGCGGTTTTGTTTTTCGCGAGGAACCAGAGGCAGACGGGGATCTGCGTGCTGGTGAAGGGCTGGCCGGGGAGGGTGCCCATGTTGTTCTTCGCTTCGCTCAGGATATGCGGAGTGACTTTGCTTTCAAGGAGTGCGCTATGGCGCACCGCGTTGTTGGTGTCCTTCTGCGATGCCATAGGTTCGTGATCTGTTGCGTCGGAGCGTGGCAAGGCGAGCCATCGAGCGCAAGCGCCGTCAATTCGCCGCCAGATTTGCTGCCGACGCTGGGTCTTGAAGCGAACGCTGGTGCGGCTCCGAGATCGGCTGACATCTCCTATTCATTGTAGCCGCAGTGTTGCGTTCCGCGAGTGCCCTGCTATTTCAGCGGGCGTGATTTTCCTACTGACCAGCCGACTTACGCTGCTCCCCGGTTTTGCCGGGCGCTTTTAGCGCGCCCTGCCGGGGAGCCGTCATCGCGTAACTTTGGCTGGCGCTTGCTGCGGGCGAGGGCTGGCTCCGTGAAATTTCCCGCAATTTTTCTCACACCAATGCTTTCCAATCCATCCACAAAATACCACGCCTTCCCGCTGATTCATTTGCCGGATCGCCGGTGGCCGGGCCGCTCGCTCGCTCACGCACCGATTTGGTGCTCGGTGGATTTGCGCGATGGAAATCAGGCGCTCGCCGTGCCGATGAATGTCGCGCAGAAACTCGAAATGTTTCAGGCGCTGGTGAAGTGCGGCTTCAAGGAAATCGAAGTCGGTTTTCCCGCTGCGTCGAACACCGAGTTCGCGTTCAATCGCCATCTCATCGAAGAGGGACGCATCCCCGATGATGTGACCATCCAAGTGCTCGTGCAGGCGCGCGAGGATTTGATCGAGCGCACCGTCGAGTCGCTCATCGGCGCGAAGCGTTGCATCATTCATCTCTACAACTCGACCTCGCCCGCGCAGCGCCGCGTGGTTTTTGGAAAAACGAAGGCGGAGATTATCCAGATCGCCCGGCAGGGTGCGCAGTGGATCAAGGATCGTCTGCCGCGCTTGAAGGGCACCGAGGTGATGTTGCAATACTCGCCGGAGAGTTTCAGCGCGACGGAGATCGAGTTTGCGAAGGAAATTTCCGAGGCGGTGATGGACGTGTGGCAGCCGACGCCGCAGCGGAAGATGATTCTCAATTTGCCCGACACCGTGGAGGTCGCGATGGCAAACGTGTATGCGGATCAGATCGAGTGGATGTGCCGCAACATTCGCAACCGCGAATCGCTCATCGTCTCGCTGCACACGCACAACGACCGGGGCACCGGTGTCGCCGCGACGGAACTGGGTTTGCTCGCCGGCGCGGATCGCGTCGAGGGCACGCTCTTTGGAAATGGCGAGCGCACGGGCAACCTCGACATCGTGATCGTCGCGATGAATCTCTATATGCACGGCATCGCGCCGGGATTGGATTTTTCACGACTCAGTGAGTTGCTGGAAATGTTCGAGCACTGCACTGGCATGACCGTCCCGCCGCGCCAGCCCTACGCAGGTGAATTGGTCTTCACCGCGTTCAGCGGCTCGCATCAGGATGCGATTAAAAAAGGACTCAGCGAGTGGGAGAAAAATGACGGCAAGCAGCATTGGGATGTGCCGTATCTCGCCGTGGACCCGGGCGATCTCGGGCGCGAATACCGCGAGGTGATCCGTGTCAATTCGCAGAGCGGAAAAGGCGGCGTCGCGTATTTGCTGGAGAGCGAATTTGGCATCGAACTGCCGAAGGATATGCAGCGCGAGTTCGGCCCCATCGCCAACGATCTCGTGGATGCGCTGGGCCGCGAAGTCCGCGCGGACGAACTCCGCGCGATGTTCTGGCGTGAATACATCGAGCGCACTTCGCCGTGGGAGTTGATTCATTTTCACGCCGATGGAGTGGACGGCGTCTTCCGCTGCCGCGCATCCGTGCGCAGCGCCGGGCGCGAGGTGAAGCTGGCGGGCGAAGGCAACGGCCCCATCGCGGGTTTCGTCCACGCTCTCGCCGCGAGCGGTGTGCCCGCGTTTGAGGTGGTAAATTTCAAACAGCACTCGCTCAGCTCCGGCACCGAGGCGAGCGCGATTGCCTACATCCAAATCAAGCTCGCCGATGGTCGCGTGAAATGGGGCGCGGGCGTGGATACGAACATCGAACTCGCATCCATCAAAGCCGTGCTCAGCGCGGTGAATCGGGCGGCGTAGCAATCACGCGCCATTCGCCGGGCGCAACACCGGTGAGATCATATTCGCCGAAGCGCGAGCGATGGAGCCGCACGACGGGGCAGCCCTGGCTGGCGAACATGCGTTTCACTTGGTGATAGCGACCCTCGGTGATTTCGAGGCGGGCTTCGCGTGCGCCGAGGATTTCGAGTTTCGCCGGGAGGCAGGGTTTGCTTTCGTCTTCGAGCAGGAGCGTGCCGCTGGCGAAAAGCTCGACGAGGCCGCGCGGGAGATCGGCGGTGACGGTGACTTCGTAAAGTTTGGGGACTTTGTGTTTCGGCGAAGTCCAGCGATGCACGATGTCGCCGAGGTCGGTGAGAAGCAGGACGCCCGTGGTGTCTTTATCGAGGCGACCGATGCTGGTGATGGGCGGATTTCTTTGCAGCCAGCGCGGCGGGAGGATGTCGTAAATCGTCGGCCCTTCGCCTGCGTCGTGCGTGCAGACGAGGCCGGCGGGTTTATGCAAAAGCACGAGCAGCCCGTGGGGATGTTCGATGGGTTCGCCATCCACGAGCACGTCGGCGGGCGCGGCTTTGTCGCTCGGGGATTTCGCGGGCGCGCCGGCGACGAGGATGCGCCCAGCTTTCAACCACGCGCGCGCTTCGTTGCGCGAGCAGTAGCCGAAGCGCGAGAGGAGGGCGTCGAGACGGAGACGATTTGCGCTCAGTGGAATTCGGGGCTTTGCAGCCACTTTTGAAAGTCCGCCTCCATCGCAGCGGCTGCGGGAAAGCCGTAGATTTTTGCGAGGTCGTCGGGCTCGGGGACTTGGTTGGAAGTGCTGATGCGCTGGACGAGTTTATTGTATGCCGCCAGAAAAGGCAGCGTGTGCTGAAGGTAGCGCGCCCAAGAGTAGGCGAGCACGTTGCCCTTCGCATCCGCGCCTTCGCGTGAGAGGAGCGTGAGGGATTCAAAGGTGGCTTTCACCTCGCCTTTGCGGACGAGTTTTTTGAGTTCGCTCGGCCATGTGCGTGGGTCAGCGAGGCCACCCACGGTGCTCACGTCGAGACCCGTCTGGGATTGCGAGCGCAGCAGACCCGTCTGGCATTTTCCGGTGAGGGAAACTTCCTTGAAATAGGCGTGGCCGGTCGTGAGTGCGTAATATCCCTTCGCTCCGAAATCCGAAACGCCGCCCGCCTGCACTTCGATCATATCGTCGGCGAGGCAGTGGACGTAGAAAGGCTCCCAAACTCCCCGGATCAATTCGGGCTTTGCCGCAGCGCTTGGGCCTTTGCGGTATGCGCGAAAAACGCGGGCATATTCCATCACACCATTCGAGCGCGCGATGTCGCTGGTCAGGTGCATATTTGCGGAAGCGCTCGGCGGCCACGTTGAGCGAATACTCGCGGCATTCGCGGCATTTTGTTCCCCGTCCAGCTTCGCGATGATGTCGGCATACCACTTGCCGATGCGGTCGTAGTGGGCGTCGGTCGGCGCGAGGAAAATCGCCATCTTCACTCCGTTGAATTTATTCGGCAGCGTGGCGTGAACGTATGCCGCGTCGAACCACATGCGCTCGGCGAGTTCCGCCGTGTCTTTCGGGTCCACGGGTTTTTGAAACATCACTTTGAAGTGAGCCGTTTCGAGCACGTCCCATGTTTCCTCCACCATGTGAAAAACGCCGCCGGCCTTGAAAGTTTTCGGATCAATTTTTGCGAGCTTCGCAGGCTCCGGGAGATGGGCGATCACCACGCCTCCGAGCGCTGCCTTCGCATCGGGAAAATATTCCTTGATGTATTCGTTGTCGCCGATGCTGAGGGCGGATTTGTCGAGTTGGAGTTGTTTGCCGTCCTTGTCGAGAATGGTGATGAGGTTGCCGGAGACCTTTTGCAGTTCGCCAACCACGGTGCGTCCATCAATGACGATCCAAGTGCGGGGTTCGAGAGCGTGTGCGCTGGCGATGAGGAGGCTCGCTGCGATGAGTGAGTTTCGGAGGTGTTTCATGGCGGGAGTAAATGGGGCGCGCGGAGGAATTGTCCACACGTATCGAGCCACCGTCCGCAGCATGGAGCAAATGCGGGACAAACCCCGGCGGCCATGTAAAGTGACCGCGTGAAACAGCACCTCGTGCTCTACGACGATCAATGTCCGCTCTGCATTTTTCAGATGAAGATGCTGACGTGGTTTGATTGGCTGGAAAAACTCGCACTCGTGCCGCTCACCGATCCGCGCGCCGCCGAGATCGCGCCCCAGCTTTCGCGCGAAGTGCTGCTCGATGCGATGCACTGCGTTGCGAAAAACGGGCGCGTCTATCGCGGAGCGCGCTGCATCCGATTTGTGGGAATGCGGCTGCCGCTGCTGGTGCCGATGGCGTTGTTGCTGTGGGTGCCCGGCGTGATCTGGATCGCCGAGCGCGTGTATGCGTGGGTGAGTCGGCATCGGCTGCGCATCAGCCGCATCTTCGGCTGCAAGGATGCGTGCGCGATTCTCCCGGCACGGAAGCGCGATCAAGACAAGGTGGTGTAGCTTGGCTGGAGGACAAAGGATGACGGATGAAAGGGTGCGCGCCGCGCTACACACGGCGACTCAGGCGTTGCTCGCCGAGATGGGGCCGCATGGATTTTGGACGGGCGATCTTTCCAGCAGTGCGCTGAGCACGGCCACGGCGATCACTGCACTGGCGTCTGTGGATCGCGTGATGCACTCGGCGTTGATCGCGCGCGGGCTGCGCTGGCTGGCGGACAATCAAAATACGGACGGCGGATGGGGAGACACGACGCGGAGCAAGTCGAACATTTCCACGACCGCGCTGTGCTGGGCGGCGTTTGGCGCAGCGCGTGCGGACGAAGATTTTTGCAGCGCAGTGGACAAGGCGGAGCGATGGCTTGGCGAGCGGGCGACGCTGCCGCAGCGCATCGCGGCGCGCTACGGAAAGGATCGCACTTTTTCCGTGCCGATCCTGATGATGCTCGCGCTGGCGGGGCGTGTGGAGTGGAGGCGCGTGCCGAAATTACCGTTCGAGCTGGCGGCGGTTTCGCATCGGCTGTGGGGCGCGCTGCGGCTGCCGGTTGTGAGCTACGCGCTGCCGGCGTTAATCGCGATCGGGCAGGTGATTCATCACCACGCGCCGACGCGGAACCCGCTCACACGCTTGCTGCGCTGGCTTTTGCAAAAAAAAACGCTGCGAGTGCTGGAGACGATTCAGCCGGTGAACGGCGGCTTTCTCGAAGCCACGCCGCTCACGTCGTTCGTGACGATGAGCCTCGCGGCGATGGGGCTGGGCGCGCACACCGTGGCGCGGAAGGGCGTGGAGTTTATCGCCGCATCGGTGCGCGCGGATGGGAGCTGGGCGATTGATACGAATCTCGCGACGTGGACGACGACGCTCGCGATCAAAGCGCTCGCACCGCGCACGCTCTCGCCAGAGCAACGGCTCACTTTGCGCGAGTGGTTGCTCGGCCAGCAATGGAGCGCGGAGCATCCTTACACGCACGCCGCGCCCGGCGGCTGGGCGTGGACGGATTTACCCGGTGGCGTGCCCGATGCGGACGACACGCCCGGCGCGCTCCTCGCGCTCACGCGCCTCGGTGCGGTGGATGAACCCACGCAGGCCGCAGGCTGCGCGGGCGTGCGCTGGCTGCTCGGCTTGCAAAACGGCGACGGCGGCATCCCGACTTTTTGCCGTGGCTGGGGCGCCCTGCCGTTTGATCGCAGCTCGCCCGATCTCACCGCGCACACGTTGCGTGCGTGGAATGCGTGGCGCACGCTCATCGCGCCCCGCGACCGCCCCCGCCTTGCGCGTGCGACTGCGCGTGCGTTGGTATTTTTGAAAAAAACGCAGCGCGCCGATGGATCGTGGGTGCCGCTGTGGTTTGGAAATGAGCACGCGCCCGGCGATGAAAATCCGCTCTACGGCACGGCGCAGATCGTGTCCGCACTGCGCGAAGTCGCCGAGGCCGATGAGCACGGAGCTGCGTCACTCGCACGTCGCGGCGCGGCGTGGATTGCGTCGGCGCAAAATGACGACGGCGGCTGGGGCGGCGTGCGCGGCGTGGCTTCGAGCACGGAGGAAACCGCGCTCGCAGTCGAAGCGCTCGCGAGGACGGAGCACGTTGGCGCGTTCGAGCGCGGCGTGGCGTGGCTGGTCGAGCGCGTGGAAAGCGGAGCGTGGCGCGAGCCGTCGCCGATTGGCTTTTATTTTGCGAAACTCTGGTATCACGAACGACTCTACCCGCTCGTGTGGACGGTGGGCGCGCTGGAGAAAGCTGCGCTGGCTACGTGAGCGCGCTGTCGTCGCGTTTCTCCAAACGCATCACCTGTTTTTTTACGACCTCGATGTTCTTCGTGATTTCGTAGAGCGCCTTTACGATTTCGCTTTTCGTTGCGTCGTCGCCGAGCGCGTTGAGGAGCGGGTGCATTTTCATCACGGCGACGGCGACGGTGTTGCAGTGTTCGCGGAGTTGCTGGCTGGCGGTTGGGCGATCCATGGCGGCACTTTACTCGCGGCGTTTCGTAATCCAAGACTGGTGTCATGCGAGTCATCGTCACCTGCGGGCCGAGCCACGAGCCGATGGATCAAGTCCGGCGGCTCACGAATTTTTCCACCGGCGAACTCGGCCTCATGCTCGCTGGCGTGCTGGCGCGGGCGGGTCACGAGGTGCTGTGCTTGAAAGGCGAGGGCGCGACGGCGCAAGTCGCAGCGGCGGGTGTGAAAATGGCGGCGTTCTCCACGAATGATGATCTACTGCGGAAGCTGGAGGCCGAAGCGGGCGCAGCGGACGCGGTTTTTCACGCGGCAGCGCTGTGCGACTATCGAGTAAAGACAGTGCGCGCTGCGGATGGAACATCACCCGACGCCGCAAAAATCCCCACGCGCAGCGGCGAACTGACGCTCACGCTCGAACCCACGGTGAAGGTGCTCCCACGACTGCGCGCGATTTTTTCCCACGCAAAAATCGTCGGCTGGAAATACGAACTCGACGGCACGCACGACGATGCGCTCGCACTCGCCGCGCGACAGATCGCCGAGTGCCACACCGATGCGTGCGTGGTGAATGGCGCGGCGTGGGGAGCAGGTTTTGGCTTCGTAGAAACAGGCCGCGCGCCCGTTGCGATTGCTGACAAGTTGGCGCTCGCAGCCTTTCTCACCGGCTGGCTCGTGCGTGTTTGATTCAAGAGTGATACGATTTTTACAATCGCGCTGCCGGAAATAATGGCGCGTAGCGCCAGTCACTACGGTAGCCGTGTGCAAGGAGCGCAGCGACGCAGCCCACGGATCGCCGATGCAAGCCATGCACCGCGTATGCGGTGTGACAAACTCACGTTCGGAGTTCCGCTGCTGGCATCCGTGGGTTTCGCTGCGCTTCACCCATAAATTCTCACCCATCCTTGCTCGCAAAGCTCGCGGGCGAGTGAATCTCCACGCCTTCGATAGTTTGGCCGTAGAGCAATCCGAAATGCGCTTTGTCTCCCGTCAGCAAGATTTGGCACTGATGTTGGATTGCGGCGGCCAGCACGGGCCGGTCTTTTTCCGGCAGGCCCGGCGCGATGCCGGCCCCCAACAGTCCGCTGGCTTTTGCAGAGGCTTCCACATCCTCCATCACTTTTTCAAAATACACCAGCGCCGCCGGGAACTTCGCCTCCAGATTCCGCCGTGCTTCGCCCACCACATACCCATCCGCCACCAGTGTGTGCCCGCTGCTTTTCAGCTCAGCGAGGAAGCCTCTCACAGCTCCACTGCTCTTGGCTGCGGAAAAGAGGATATTTGCATCCAGAAACACCCGCATAGCTTCCTACTTCACGCCTCTCTTGGCCAGCACTGCCGCCAATTCGGCTTCCGCTGCGTCAAATTCCGCCACCCGCCCCGGCGTGTAGATTTCCACGGGCAGCGTCACGGCAGGCCGCAGGAGGATACCCTCCGGCGTGGTCTCCGCGATGAGGGTGTCTTGCGGGCGAATCCCCGCTGCCTTCCTCATCTCCACGGGTAGAACGATCAGACCGCGCCCTGAAACTGAAATCGTAGCTTGCATGGTCAAAAGATGCAGCAAAGCAGAAATTCTGCAAGCCAATCATCCGTAGATTTTACAACAAGGAGCCCGCACTACGCTGGTTTCATTGGATCACCCGCAGAGCCGGTGCTCTGCCCCGCCTATGTCCACGCTTGCCGGATGCGGCGGCGCTCAAGCGACTCACCGTCAGCGGTCCTCCGTTTTTAACGGGCGGTTGTTCGTTGCGATTCATTTGTGAATATTGTTGTCGCTGCCGATTTGGCGGCTAGTTATTTCGCATGGCCCACACCATCCAGTTCCGACTCCACGCTCCAAGGGATCTGGGCAAGTTTCATCTTCCGTCTGGAGTGCAACAGCGGTTGCATGAGTTGCTCGATCGTCAGGATCGCGGCACGGCTCTCACCACCGCAGAGCGTCGCGAGGCTGAGGGTTTGGTGGAACTCGCCGAGATGCTTTCGCTCCTGAAGCTCCGGGCGTCGCGCGCGACGGCCGCAGCGGCGTGAATGTGCCGCTCCCGCTGAAGCGCATGGTGTTTCAGCGCGCAGGCAGTTGCTGCGAATACTGCGGTTTGTCACAAGCCGGCCAGGAGGCGCGATTTCATGTGGATCACGTTCGTCCGCTCACGGATGGCGGCGCGACCACGCTCGAAAACTTTGCCCTCGCCTGCGTGTCCTGTTCCCTCCGAAAAGGTGCGCGCCGCACGGCAGCGGATCCGTTGACGGGCAAGAAATCTTCGATCTTCGTCCACGAAATCAGGACTGGCCCGATCACTTTCAGTGGAAAGACTGTCGGGTCGTCGGGCGCACGCCCACGGGACGCGCCACTGCGGATGCGCTGAAAATGAACCGACTGCTGGCCCAGTCAATCCGGGCCGAGGAATCACTGCGAGGCAGGCATCCGCCGCCTGCGCCTCGCCGATAGACAGAACGCAACACCGAGGCTGCACTGAATAAGAGCAAAGAGCCGCCAACCGATATTGGTGCCGCACCCCGGACAAAATCTCGCATCCGTTATTATACGATTTTTACAATCACGCTGTCGAAAATGATAGCGCTACGCGCCAATGGCGACCTGACTGTAGAAATCGTATCCGTATAAGGTGGACCCCGTTCTTCGGCCAGAGAAGATGGAAATTAAGCTATGGCGGAAAAGCGTGTGAGTGAGTGATGAGGGGATGCTTTATTGTGGTCAA
>JAYUIF010000196.1:0-9943 GCA_043766295.1 Spartobacteria bacterium
CGGATGAAAACAAAAACGACCAGCGCCGCGTAGTCGGCGCAACACGTTTGTCGCACCGCATACGCGGTGCATGGATTGCACCGGCGATCCGTGGGCTGCGTCGCTTCGCTCCTTGCACACGGCTACCGTAGTGGCTGGCGCTACGCGCCATTATTCCGGCAGCGTGATTGTGAAAATCGTATGATTCTTTTTCCTGCCTTCCTGCCTTCCAAATTAAAAATCCCCTTCGTGTTCTCCGTGGGCTCTGTAGTTCAAATCTGCATCGCACTTGCCCTCGCTTCCCGCGCCCGCTACCACGCGCGGCCCTATGCTCCGCATCCGTGCTTTTCAGGGCCTCGTGCCCGATCCCGCTCAAGTCACCGACATCGCCTGCGTGCCCTACGATGTCCTCAATACCGACGAAGCCCGCGCTCTCGCCGAGGGGAAACCGAACACGCTCCTTCGCGTGGATCGCGCTGAACTCGAACTCGCTCCCGGCACCGATCCTTACTCCGACGCCGTCTATGCGCGTGCCCGCGAAAATTTCCAGCGCCTCCAGTCCAACGGCGCGCTCCGCCGCGAAATCGCGCCCGCCATTTATCTCTACCAGCAACGCATGGGCGCGCACACGCAGACGGGCCTCGCCGCCGTTTGCCATGTGGATGACTACGTCCACGAGCGCGCAGAAAATCCCCGCGCAAAAAACATCATCAAGAAACACGAGCGCACCCGGCAGGACAAAGAGGACGACCGCACCCGACTCATCGGCACCCTGCGCGCGGATACCGGCCCCGTCTTCCTCACCTACCGCGACCGCGCAGAGATTGATGCCATCGTAGCCCGCGAAAAAACGAACGCGCCCACCAACGACTTCACCGCCCCCGACGGCAACCAGCACACCGTCTGGCGCATCACCGACGCCGCGACCATCGCCGCGCTTGTCAAAGAATTCGCCGCACTCCCCGCCGCCTACGTCGCCGATGGACACCACCGCACCGCCAGCGCCGCGCGCGTCAGCCTCGAACTCCGCGCACGCGGCCAATCCACGCCCGACTCCGATTGGTTCCTCACCGTCCTCTTCCCCGCGAGCCAGCTCCAAATCATGCCCTACAACCGCGCCGCGAAAGACCTCAACGGCCACACGCCCGAACAATTCCTCGCCGCAATCGCCCGCGCCTTCACCCTCACACCCACCGACTCCGCCACGCCCACAAAGCCCGGCGACATCCGCATGTATCTCGCAGGAAAATGGCACGCCCTCGCGTGGCAACCCGCCCCCGACGCCGACCCCTCCGCGCGCCTCGATGTGGAAGGCCTCCAGCAGCGCCTCCTTTCCCCCATCCTCGGCATCACCGACCCGCGCACCAGCAAGCGCGTGGACTTCATCGGCGGCATCCGCGGCCCAGCCGAACTCGTGAAACTCGTGGACAGCGGCAAAGCCGCCGTCGCCTTCTCCATGTTCCCCGCCACCGTCGGGCAGCTCATGGACATCGCCGACGCCGACCAAATCATGCCACCCAAAAGCACATGGTTCGAGCCCAAGCTCCGCAGCGGACTTTTCATCCACACTTTTTAAAAAGCAAAAAAACTATCCGTCCGTATTCCTAAAACCGACAACACCAACGAAGGAACTCTCATTTTTGAAGCGACCACTCAACGGGATCAAATCAACATAAACAGAGCGATAATAATTATGACTATAAACGAGATATAAATGATTCCGTTTATATTTGAAGTAGGTATCTCATCTCCGACGCAAATTTGGGCAGAAGCTTCTGTCTGTGTTTGTGGTTGTATACGCTCATTATCAAGCGCGGCACCAATCGTCGCCAGTTTCTTAGGCCGTCCGAGGATGCCGAACATCGCAGAGATTGCATAGGCGGAGCCGTAAATCAGACCGTCTTTAAAAATGGTAGATGTGCCAACCAACAAGCAGAAAACTGCTGAAATGGTGAGTAATATCCATCCCAGCTTTCGGCCCTTGAGAGCGAAAGAACCTCCGACGAAAGCTATGATAGCCGCCACAAAAATAAAGAACGCACCAGTCACCATGCCTCCCGCCTCACCTTTAATCTTATCAAGCTTATCATCATGGACAATTTCACTGAGGCCGGAACCGATTGCCCCCACAGCCGCACCCGCGCAACTGTGGAGGATGGACAGAACACCTGCAATTAGAGATAATATGAACGCGGTAACTCTCATAAACGATTAGGTTGGTGGAAATTTAGGAAAAATTCATTAATGATTCAAACACTATCTGTCAATAGAGAATAAAGGACGGATTATGTCCCCATTTCTGAGCTTGGATAGGACAAGGGACAGACAGGAATGGCGCTAAGATAAGGGCGAGAATGGATGAATTTTCTCTGTTCTATGAAAAGCTATTTGGTCCACAACGCCGCGTTGGAAACCATATGCACCAGACGCCCAATGTTCCCTATTGGTTCCGAGATGCTCTTGATAGGCATCGCAGCTCCGATGGCAGAAAAAGTGGACGTTTCCAGAGGGAAACGCCCAAAAACGCGGGGCTTATCTTAGTGCCATTCGGGACAGACAGATTATTCGCTCTACCCTCCGTGCAGCCTAGGGTCACCCCCTCAGAAAATAGTGCCGGGCTTTCAGCCCTTTGCCCGAATGTGCAAGCCTCCCTTGGGCGTTGCCCAAGGCTGGTATGAAAACGGGCCGTTGGCCCTCCATCGCCTTGGGCGGAACGATGCAGTTGGTAATTGCGGGCGGTGTGAACGGGGGTGAAAAACCCCTCCGATTTTCGATTATTTTGGCGTTTTTTCTCTGTAAATCCCATGTCGCTGGGCAAGCGATCTTGGTCGCCGATGCGGCTACCTTGGTCGCGGGGTGGGCGGACTCGGTCGTTTGGCAAACTACCGGGGTCGCCGATGCGGCTATCTTGGTCGCGAGGTGGACGGACTTGGTCGTTTGGCAAACTACCGGTGTCGCCGGTGCGACTACCTTGGTCGCTGGGGTGGCGGCTTTGGTAGCGGGTGCGGAGGGGGAGGTCGCGAGGGAAAAGGGATAGGCAGATTATTCGCTCCTTTTGAGACGCCGATGGATTTGCTTCAGCCCTCAGCCAACGGGCGCGCTACGCCAGCGCGGCGAGCGCGGTTTCATGCACGGCGGCTGGGTCGCATCACTTCTTCGCCTGTTTCGGTGGCAGTTCGCGAATGAACGACCAAGGAACTTCGGCCACTTCGCCGGTGTCATAGGTCACCTTGAAATGGCTGTGGAGTTCGTCGTCCACTTCGACCTGGACGGGCACTGCCTTGGCGGAAATGCGGCTGGCCTTGCGGATCGTGGCATGGGGTTCCAGAAAGCAGAGGCCGTCCTCGAACTCGACATCGAACGCGTCCTCCCAGCCAAGATACCGCGCGTGCTTGACACGGGAGAAAGCCGCCTTGCCAAAAGGCTTCTTGAGTTGGACGGCATGTTTCATAGGCGGCCTTGTTTTTGGAGTTCCTGAATGAGTTTTAGCAGCTTCCGGGCGGGAATCCAGCCTTCATGTCCCGTGTGTGTATCGAGATCGAAGCGTCCGATAAACCGGCCCTTGGCATCGTAAACGTGGACATGACGCGGAGCGTGGTCGCCGATGAACCACTCCAGCACATAGCCATGGCGTCGGATGCGGCCCATGATTCATGCCGGCTGCTCCACGACCTTGCCATTCTGCCAGACGATGACGGGAAGATGGTGCGCGCGGTTTTGGGCGCGGAGCGAGTCGTTCACGCTCGACGCGTTGGGAAAGGCCTTCGCCACATCCGGCTCCAGCAGCACCAAGTTTGTGCCTTGCGCGTAACGCCGGGCGTATTTGCCGCGCACGCTGCCAGTGAAGTCGTAGTTCTCCCGCATCGCGGGCACCGTGGTTTTACTGGATGCTTTCTTCATATTGTTTTCGTCCCGGCTACGCCAGTGCGGCGAGCGCGGCTTCCTGCACTGTGCGCGGGTCCTCGGCGCCGGTGATGGTCATGTTCAAATCGCGAAGCAGGCCGTCTTTCAAACCATAGACCCAGCCGTGTATGGTCAATTCCTGCCCGCGCTCCCATGCGTCGCGGGCGATGGTGGTCTGGCAGACGTTGGCGACTTGTTCGATGACGTTGAGTTCGCAAAGGCGGTTGGCTGCTTCGTTTTCGCCCTTTTCGGCGGCGAGGCGGCGGGTGTGTTTTTCGCGCACGTCCTGGACGTGGCGGAGCCAGTTATCGCTGAGGCCGATTCGGTCGTTGCGCAAGGCGGCACGGACGCCGCTGCACCCGTAGTGACCGCACACGATGATGTGGCGCACTTTGAGGATATCCACGGCAAACTGCATGACGGAGAGACAATTCAGATCGGTGTGAACGACGATGTTTGCGATGTTGCGGTGGACGAAAAGATCGCCAGGCATGAGGCCCACGATTTCATTGGCCGGCACGCGACTGTCCGAGCAGCCGATCCATAGATACTCCGGCGACTGCTGCTGCGAGAGCTTGAGGAAAAACTCCGGGTCCTGCCGCTGAATCCGCTCCGCCCAAGCGCGGTTGTTTTTAAAAAGATTGCTGAGTGTTTTCATAATGTTGCACGCGTTCCTCATCGAGTCCCGCTGTTGAAAGCGCACGAATAGCGACGCACGGAAACGCTGGCAAGATGGGAAGATGTTTCAGCCCGCGAGCACTGCGAGTGCGGCGTCGAGTTCGGCTTCGGTATTATAAAAGTGCGGGCTGAAGCGCAGGTAGTCGCGGCCTTCGCGGTCGTGGCGGAGCGAGCAGGTCACGTCCGCTTTTTCCAACTGCGCGAACAACTCCGTGGCGCTGCGCTGCGGGTGCGAGAAAGTCGTGATGCCGGTCGCCGTGGGGCCGTCCTCGGGGCCGGTGATTTCAAAGCCGAGCGCGTGCAGAAGCGGGACGAGGTGGGCTTTGAGTTCGAGGATGCGAGCGGCGACGCGGTCGAGTCCGTGGTGCAGGAAAAGTTCGATGGCGGCTTTCATGCCGTAGATGCCGGAGATGTTCAGCACGCCGGGTTCGTAGCGCTGCGCGGTGGGCATGAAGCGCACTTCGTCCTGCGCGATGAAGTTTGGGGAATGGACATTCCATGCGCCGAGGAGCGTGGGGCGGCAGAGGTCGAAGTGCTTTCGTTTTACATACACGATGCCGATGGCCATTGGGCCGAGCATCCACTTGTGCGCGTCGGCGCTGAGGAAATCCACGTGCTCCACGCTGAGTGGAAATGCGCCGAGCGTCTGGATTGCATCGAGGGAAAATAAAACGCCGCGCGAGTGGAGCAGCCGCCCAATCGCATCCACATCAATCTGCGCGCCGGAGAAAAAATGCGCGCTCGCAAGTGCGACAAGCCTCGTGCGCGAAGTGAGCGCGGCCTCGACGAGCGCGGGCGTGATTTCACCGGGCCGCGCCGGTTCGAGAAATTTCACGACCACGCCTTTGCGCCGCAATTCCAACCACGGATATACATTCGCCGGATAGTCTGCGACGTAGCAGATCACTTCGTCGTCGGGCTGCCACGGGATGCCGTTGGCGAAAAGCGAGAGCCCGAGCGAAGTGGGGCCGAGCAGGGCGATTTCGTCGGCGTCCGCACCGATGAATTGCGCGCACACTTTGCGCGCGTCCTTCACATCGCGGAGCACCTCGGCGAATTCCTGCGGCATCTCCGCTGACTGACGGACGTGCGCGCCCATCGCATCCGCCGCGCAAGCCGGGAGCGCGCAGACTGCGGCGTGGGCGAAGAATCGCTTGTGACGGCAAATCGGAAAAAGGCGCTGCCGCTCGGCCTCGTCGGGAAAAAGATTCATTGCGGCGGTGGCGGAAGTTTTTTCAGCGTCTCCTCATCGGCGAGCTTGGTGGTCACTTTAAATTGGCGCTCCACTTTCACCTCCCTCCCCTGCTCGTCTTGATAGTGGTAGGTGGTCGTGGTGAAATTCGGCTCCGGCGGTGGCGCTGGCAGCGGTGCGCCCATTTGCTTCCATGTGTCTATGATGTGGAAAATCGCCATGTATGCGACGAACACGGCGGAGGCGACACAGACCACAAGTTTGAAGTTCATTTGGTCTTCCGTGATTTCACGCCGGCCTCGATGAGCTTCCAGAAATCATCCCGTTTGCTCAGTTCTTCGTCTTCGCCCATCGAGAGCTTCGAGCGGAAAAGGAAATCGCGGAGTGAGTTTTTGTGCAGCACGCGATGGACGATGATGCCCTCGGCGCTGCGCTCAAAGTAAAGCCGGTGATCCTTCGCACGATAGCGGTAGAGTTTTTTTCCATCGCGTTCGAGTGCGCCGAATTTTGCGGGATCGAGATCATCGAGGTTGTCCGGCAGCACAGCGAACTCGGCGAGCAGGTCGAGCTGAAGGTCTTTCGGCAGTGCGGCCATTTCGGCGGCGCTGATTTCGTTGAAAACGATTTGATACATGGGCGTGGAAGCTAGTGGGGATGGGGCGCGGAGGAAACAGCGGAATCAAACGGCACGCGCATGACCCGTGTGCCGATGCCGGTGAAAATATCCCACGCGATGGTGCAGGCGCGCTCGGCGAGGTCGTTGGCGGGGATTTCCTCGCCGCCCTGCCTGCCGAGCAACACGGCCTCTTCGCCGGGCGCGAGATCGGGGAGCGCCGTCGCGTCCACCATGATTTGATCCATCGTCACGCGGCCCAGCACTGCGCAACGGCACCCGCGAATGAGCACGGATGCGCCGCGCCCGGAAAGCTGGCGCGGGTAGCCGTCGGCGTAGCCCACGGCGAGCGTGGCGATGCGCATCGGCGTGGGCGTGGTGAAAGTCCGCCCGTAGCTCACGCCACGGCCCGCGATGAAATTACGCACGAACAACACGCGCGTTTTCCAAGTCAGAGCCGGGCGCAATTTCGACTGAAACTCCGCACGCGGCGCGACGCCGTAAATCGTGAGACCCGCGCGCACCAGAGCGCCCGCCCGCTCGGGAAATGCGATGAAGCCCGCGCTGTTTTCGATGTGGATGAGCGCATCGGCTGGCAGCCCGCGTTCGCGCATCGCGGCGACGAGCGCGTGGAAGCGCGTGAGCTGTGCGCTCGTAAAAGCATCGTCGTCATCGGCGACAGGAAGATGCGAACAGACGCCCGCGACCTCGATGCCCGGCATCGCAAACACGCGCTCGGCGACGGCGAGCGCGTCACTTTCACACACACCCATGCGGCCCATGCCGGTATCCACCACGAGATGCACGCGCACCTTTGCGCCGGTCGAGAGTTTGGAAAATGCGGCGGCTTCTTCGATGGACGACACCGCTGAAATAAATCCCTCACTCACAATCTGCGCACGCTCGGATGGCAGCGCCGCACCCAGCAGAAAAATCGGAGTGCGCCCGGCGTGATGCGCGGCTTCGCGGGCTTCGGCGAGATTCGCCACGCCGAAAATTTCCACGCGTCCTGCGAGCGCGTCCACCACGGGAGCGAGCCCGTGGCCGTAGGCGTTTGCTTTCACCACGGCCATGATGCCCACGTTCGGCGAGTGCGTGCGGAGTGCGGCGAGATTGTGCCGCAGCGCAGCGCAATCCACCTCAGCCCAGCAGCGGAATGATTCAATATTGGAAGAGAGACTGGACAAGCGCCCGTGAAGGAGCACAAAACCAGCGTCGTTGCCAACTTCTCGTATGCGAAAGCCACTGGTTTTTATTTTTTCACTCGCCGTCTCCATCGCGCCACTTGCCGCGCAAGCGCCCATCCCACGTGCCCGCGTGGTGGCAACTCCCGCGCCCGAAAAACCCACTCCTGCCCCGCGTCGCACGCTCGGCGAAGTGCTTTTCGGAAAAAAGGAAACGCCCACTCCCACACCGGCACCCACACCAAAACCGCGTCCGCGTCCCCGCCAGAAAGCCACAACCGAGGAAGCCGCGACCACGCCGAAAGTTCCAGTTTCGCCCGAGGCAAAGCCCGACGCCGCACCTACGGAAAATGCAGAGCCTAAACAAAAGCCCGCGCTCATCACCGCGCCCGAGCCTGTGGCAAAACCGGACGCCGAGCCTGCCGCGAAACCCGATGCCGAACCAAAAGCCGAGGAACCCAAGCCGGTAAAAGGAACCAGGGGCCGCAAGCCCAAGTCGGAAAAAGCCGCGAAGCCCGACACCACGGGCATGGACGACGCCACGAAATTCAAGACCCTCAAAGCCCTCGCGCTCGAAGACGCGCAGGTGAAAGAGTTGAAAGTGAACGCCGACACCGCCGTGAGCGAAGCCGACGCACACCACGCATCCGTCGCGTATAATAAAGCGCTCTTTCAAAAAATCCGCGAACTCGATCCTTCCGTCGCTCCCTACGCCGAGAAAATCGAGCAAGCGATGATGAAGCGCCTCAACAGCGAAAAACGCGACGGGGAATAGAGTGACGAAAGACCAGCCGCGCGCGCTTCGTCATTCGGAATCCGTCATCCGTCATTTATATTTCCACATCCCCTTTTGTCCGAAGCTGTGTCCGTATTGCAGCTTCTACGTCGAGGTCGGAGGGAAGAATAAAAACCGCGCGTTCCTCGATGCACTGATGCGCGAAGTGGACGCCGCCGCTGCGCACCACACGCTCACGCCGGAGACGATTTATTTCGGCGGCGGCACGCCCAGCGCGCTGACCTCCGATCAACTCGAATACTTGCTGGGCGGCCTTCGCGAGCGGCTCGATCTTTCCGCCCTCCGCGAATGGACGCTCGAAGCAAACCCCGCAACCGTTCGCGCGGAAAAAGCCCGCCTCCTGCGCAGCGCCGGCATCACGCGCATCAGCCTCGGCGTGCAATCGTGGGACGACGATCTCCTCCGCACCCTCGGGCGCGCGCATAATTCCGCGCAGGCCGAGCGCACTTTTCACATTCTGCGCGATGCCGGATTTCCCAGCGTAAATCTCGATCTCATGTTCGCCGTGCCCGGCCAGACGCACGCGCAGTGGCGCACCACGTTGAAAAAAACCATCGCCCTCGCGCCGGATCACATTTCCTCCTACTGCCTCACCTACGAAGAGGACACCGACTATTTTCGCAAACTCACCGGCGGCACTTTCCGCCAAGACGACGAGCGCGACGCCCAGCTTTTCGAGGCGACGATGGACTCGCTCGCATCGGCTGGTTTCGCGCAATACGAAATCTCCAACTACGCCCGCCCCGGCCACGAATCGCAACACAACCGCGCCTATTGGATCGGCGCGGATTACCTCGGCTTTGGCCCGAGCGCATTCAGCACCATCGGCTGCGAGCGTTGGGAAAATGTGCGCGACACCGCCGCCTACACGCAGCGTGTGCTCGCAGGCGAAAGCGCGGGCGCATTTCGTGAGACACTCACGCCGACCCAGCGCGCTGGAGAAATCGCCGCCTTCCGAATGCGAACCGCCGAAGGAATGTCGCGCACGGAACTCGCACCGTGGGCCACTGCGATGGAGAAATTGGAAAAAATCGGCCTACTCGAAGCCGCAGGCGAAAATCTGCGACTCACGCGCCGGGGCAAAATGCTCGCGGACTGCGTCGGCGAAGCGCTGGTGTAGCGCGCTGCACGCAGCCGCTATTTTCTGCTTTCAGCCAGCGTCCCACTCACGCGCTTTAACGAATCCGCCGCTGCGATCTCACGACCATCCGCCAAGACACGCAGCCCTTTTCCCTTCCCGAATTTCGCCCCGGTCTTGTCCCACAAAATCGTGAGCGTCCGGCCGTGATACAAAACGTGATCGAGGCAAAAATAATCCCACACACCCTGCGGCAGCAGCGGATTCACCTCCACGACATCGTCCGCGCGCGGCCTCAATCCGACGAGGCCCGTAATCACCAAATCGCAATACGTCGAATGATTGTAATCCTTGCCGCGCTCCACGCCTCCTTTGCCCTCGTCCCACGTTCCATTTTTCCATTTCATCAGCCGCGTCCGCGAAATCCAGTCACCCGTCTGCGGATTTAAATTTTCATCAATCCACGGAACCACACGACCATCGGCGCGCGTGAGATGATGACTGTGCGCGTAGGTTTTCA
>JAYUIF010000197.1:0-4224 GCA_043766295.1 Spartobacteria bacterium
AAACACTGATTTTAACCGCAGATTCCGCAGATGACCGCAGATTGAAAACAAAGACCTCCGCATCCTCTGCGAAAATCTGCGGAATCTGCGGTTCAAAAACCTTCGCTGGATTTAATCAGCGGTTCCTTAGAGCAGCGGTTCGGCGGCGGCGAGTGCCTTGAGATACACGCTGTGGCGGCCCCAGCTCGCCAGCTCTTGATCGAGGACAGCGGTAATGTCGTCGCTGTCTGCGGGCATGACGTGCTTTGTCGTGTTGCCGGCCTGGTCGCGGATTTGGACGTGGAGAAAATTTGCAGTCGTCGGGCGCGAGGCGGAAATGGTGAGCGTGTCGCTGATCAGCTCAATGGCGCTGATGCACGGGCCGGCAGCCTCGGTGAGATCGCAGACGACGTCGCCGCTTCCGGTGGAGAAATGCACATGATTTCCCCGCGCGCCGTGCGCCGCCCAGCCGAGTTGGGCTGCGAGCCAGCCGACGATCAGCATGGCGGGCATGCGTGCGCCGGGCGCGTGCGTGATGGAGATGCGCTTGAGGCTTTGCAGCGCGGAGGCGGTTTCAGGAGTGTCAAACAACTGCGCGAGCGACTGGCGCAGATGCAGCGAGCGCGTCCATGCGAGGTCGCACAGAACGGCGTGGCTGTTGCCGAGTGAGCGGCGCAGTGCGGCGAATTGCTTGCGGGCATCGCTCCACGATTGGCTGTCGAAAATGAGTCGGTTCGCCCAGCGCCACACTTCGCTGTCCACGAGTTCGGGGCAGTCGCAGCGCCACCACAAGGTGAGCGGCAGGTCGTAATCGAGTTGGGAAAAAAGGAGATTCGGCAGCAGTGCCTTCACATTTCCCTGCACAAAAATGGAGACCTGCTCGCAGCAGACGTGCTTCGCGCCGACCTTCGGCAGGAAGCAGTGCGCGTTGATCCACGCCTGCACTTTGGATTCCGTGGATTCGGGAGCGATGCCGAGCAGCAGCGCGTGAAATGCGTGGCCGCGCACGAAGTCCGAGAGCAGCTCCGTATTTTCCGCCATCGCCGCTTCGCCCTGGCAGACGATGGCGAAATTAAACAGCGTTGCGCGCGTGCGCGTCTGATCGGCCTGCCAGAGTTTTTTCAGCTCCTTGCCGATGGCCGCGACTTCGACGGGCGTGCCGAGTGTGGTGGTGTCGAGAGGCATGGATTACATCCTCCGCCATGCACGGCCGTCGCGTTCGAGCAAATCGTCGGCTTCCTTCGGGCCCCAGCTTCCGGCTGCGTAGGGGCAGAGCGGGGGAGGTGTGGTGCTGGCGTGCCACGCATCTTCAATCACATCCACAAAACGCCAGGCGTCCTCCACCTCATCGCGCCGCGCGAAGAGCGTGGCGTCGCCGCTCATCGAATCGAGAATGAGACGCTCGTAGGCTTCCGGGCTCTGTTTTCCAAAGCTCGTGCCGTAGTGAAAATCCATCTTCACCGGCTCGATGCGCAGCGTGCTCCCCGGCACTTTGCATTGCAGGCGGAGCGATACGCCTTCGTCGGGTTGGATGCGGATGACGAGTTGGTTCGGCCCGAGCGGAGTCTCCGCGCTGTTAAAAAGAACACCGGGCGCTTCCTTGAATTGCACCGCGATTTCCGCGCCGCCCTTCGCGAGCCGCTTGCCCACGCGCACGTAAAACGGCACGCCGTGCCAGCGCCAGTTGTCCACATGGAGCTTCAGCGCGACGAAAGTTTCCGTCTCGCTCTTCGGATTCACGCGATCCTCGGCGCGGTAGGCGGGCACTTCTTTGCCGCTGATGGAGCCCGCCGCGTATTGGCCGCGCACGACATCGCGCGCGACATCGTCCGGCGACATCCGGCGCAGACTGCGGACGACTTTGAGTTTTTCATCGCGCACCGCATCGGCAGAAAGATTCGTGGGAGCCTCCATCGCCGTGAGGCAGAGGATTTGCAAAAGGTGACTCTGCACCATGTCGCGCAGCGCGCCCGACTTGTCGTAATAAGGCCCGCGCGCTTCCACGCCGAGCTGCTCGGCGCTCGTGATTTGAACGTGGTCAATGTAGCGGTGATTCCACAGCGGCTCGATCAGCGAGTTCGCGAAACGCAGCACCATGATGTTCTGCGCGGTCTCCTTGCCGAGATAGTGGTCAATGCGGAACGTGTCCCCCTCGGCGAATGCACGGCCAATAATGGAATTCAATTCCTTCGCCGTATCGAGATCCGTGCCGAACGGTTTCTCCACAATCACGCGCGTCCAAGCGCCGGCTTCGCACTTTGTCAGTCCGGCGGCGATGAGTTGCTCGACGATGCCTTCAAATTCCGCCGGTGCGACCGAGAGATAAAAAAGACGGTTCCCGCGCGTGCCGCCCGCAGCGTCCAGCGCATCCAGCTTTTGCTTCAGCCGCGCATAGCCCGCAGCGTCGCCAAACTCCGACTGGTGATAGTAAATCCGTTTGCTGAACCCACCCCAAACCTCCTCGTTCAACCCCGAGCGCGAGCACTTCGCCGTCGTCTCCTTTAACTCGGTGCGCCAGCTCTCGTCCGATTTTTCGCGCCGCGCAAAACCGATGATGTTTGCCGCGCCCGGAAGATCGCCATCGGCGGCGAGATTGTAGAGCGCAGGGATGAGTTTTCGGAAAGTCAGGTCTCCCGATGCTCCGAAGATGACGACGTTGCACGGTTGGGGCATCGCACGATTGGAAAGACCCTCACGAAGCGGATTGGCGGATTCGTTGCTCACAGTCACGCGAACATGGAGATTCCCCCGCACGCTTGGCAATTCCTTTTGCGAAAACCTGCGCTCTACTTCGGCGGAACGATGCACTTTTAAAACTACAGAGGGCACGGAGGACACGGAGACACAGTGAAAACATTTACAAGGCCGACCCGCACCTTTGCGGGTTGCTCTCCGTGTCTTTGGAAATCATTCATTTCCCCTCCGTGCCCACTGTGTTCTCTGTGCCCTCTGTAGTTCCAACTGCATCGTTCCGGATCAGCTTTCTATATTGTATTGCGAAAGTTGACTGCGCTGGGTTTCGCTGGGCGCACTTAGTTTATGATACGACTCCCGCGAACGCCCCGCAGCCCGTGCAAAAACGAGGATGCCGGGATTTTTTTGACCACGGATGTTCACGGATGGATGCTTTTTCCAGCGCTGGTGATTTTCATTTTCCTCCGCACGACGTGCATGGCGGCGGAGTCGGCGGCGACGGGCACGCTGCGCGCGGAATCGTTCCGGCACTACGTGGATCAATTTAATAAGGACGATGAGGAAATTTATCGTGAGGCGTTCCCGAACGAGGAGGCGTGGCGATTTCTCCAAGGCAACATCCCGCTCTTCGAGTGCCCGGATGCGGACATCGAGCAGACGTATTATTTCCGTTGGTGGACTTACCGGAAGCACATCAAGCAGACGCCGGACGGGTGGGTGATTACGGAATTTCTGCCGAATGTTTCGTGGGCGGGGAAGCACAACACGATCAGTTGCCCGGCGGCGCATCACTTTTACGAAGGCCGCTGGCTGCGCGATGCGAAATACTTGAACGACTACGCGACGTTTTGGTTTCGCAAGGGCGGGAGTCCGCGTGCGTATAGTTTTTGGGCAGCCGATGCGCTGTATGCGAATTACCTCGTGCGGCACGATGCGGAACAACTCACGGGATTGCTGGATGATTTGGTGAAAAACTATCAGGCGTGGGAAAAATCGCGGCTGCTGGGCGATGGACTTTTCTGGCAGATTGATGATCGCGACGGGATGGAAGTTTCCATCGGCGGCAGCGGAAAAAGGGCGACGATCAACAGCTATATGTTTGGCGACGCGCAGGCTCTCGCGAAAATCGCGAAGCTCGCCGGGAAGAGCGAAATCGCGACGGAATACGAAGCGAAGGCGGCGCGGCTGCGGCAACTCGTGGAGGAGAAATTGTGGGACCCGGATGCGAAGTTTTTTAAGACGCAACCGAAGGGCGAGGGCGATATTCCGCTGGTGAATGTGCGCGAATTGCACGGCTACACACCGTGGTATTTTCATCTACCCGAGCACGGCAAGGGCTACGAAGTGGCGTGGAAACAGTTGACCGACCCGCAGGGATTCATGGCTCCATTCGGGCCGACGACCACGGAGCAGCGGCATCCCGGTTTTCGGATTTCCTACGAAGGGCACGAGTGTCAGTGGAACGGGCCGGGCTGGCCTTACGCGACGGCGGTGACGCTCACGGCGCTGGCGAATGTGCTGAATGATTACGAGCAGGATGCCGTCAGCAAG
>JAYUIF010000198.1:0-1656 GCA_043766295.1 Spartobacteria bacterium
GCGCAGCGCAAGACCTCGCCTTCCCGCACCGTGAACTTGCGCCCATAGCCCGCCGCCGCCGGCTCGCGATACACATCCACGACGCGATCTTCGGGCCGCACCAGCCAGAATTCGGGGATGCCCGCCTCCGCGTAGAGCACGCCTTTTTCCTCATCTTCCGCGAGACTCGACACGGCGACCTCGACGACCAACTCGGCCATCGTCGGATGCGCTTTTGCAAAGTCGGCCGTGCTGCCTTTGACGACCGCGACATCCGGCTCCGGCTCGGAATCGGCGAGCGCGAGCGGGTCTTCGCGGAGGACATCGTAACCGCCGGGCACGCTCGCGGCGAGCATCCGCTGGAGAGTCCGCGCGACGACTGAATGGAGCGGGGATTTGGACATTTTCGTGACGATGAATCCGCGCAACAACTCGACGTTCTTCGGCAAATACCCCGTCGCCCCGAGGTGTTCATACATCTCGACGGTCATCGGCTGCACCCGTGCGCGGAGAGTTGGGCTGTCGAGCAATGGCGTCATCGCGTCGTTAGATAACCAGCTTTCGCGGCTCGCTCAATGAAATCGTTCGGACCCGATGATTTCCTCGTTCCCAAACTCTGTTTGGGAATGTCATTGCGGGCGAAACTCTGTTTCGTGCCGGGCCACCGGCCTGATGCGGACGCGCCTTCCGGGCAACGGAGTTGCGCAGATAAGCGCGTTGGGCTTTTTTAGCCGAATCCTGTAATTCACGAATGAAACCGACTGAGAAATGAAAGCATCCGTATTTTTTGCTCTCGCACTCATTGCGACAGTTCACGCCCAAGAACTTCTCCCCGAACTCCAACCGCTCGCTGCAAAGCACAAGGCCAATGTCGCTACCATCGAATCGCAGAAAGCGACCGCTTTGGCCCATGCTCGGGAAGTTTACGTCGCAGCGCTCGAGGCGGCGGAGAAATCCGCCACGACCACCGGGCAACTCCCCATCGTCGCCACATTGACTAAGGAGCGCGAAGCCGTGAACAGCGGCAAGATGTCGCCCACGTTGCTTGCTGACCTACCGAAGAGCATACAAGCGCAGCGCAAATCTTGTGAAGATGCGGTCGCGCGCGTCTCTGCGGACTTTACTCTCCGCCAGCAGCGCGTGGACGCAGACTACCTCCGTGCTCTCGCCGCACTCCAATCGCGCACCCTCCCCAATTCGGAACTGGCAAAACAATTGGCCGAAGAGAAGGCAAGCTTGCTTCAGGGCGCTGCGGGAAAAATCGCGAAGAATTTATACGAAACTCGGTGGACTTCCGCAGGCGTCACTTTGACCTTCCATACGGACGAATCCGTCTCAGGATCCAATGGCGGCAAGGGCACTTGGAAACTTACAACAGACAACAAACTCCTTATCCAATGGCCTAATGGCAAACCAGCGGAGAAGTGGAGTTATGATCCTAGTGCCAACAAGATCACGCAGCCAAACGGTGACATCTGGCGCACACAATAATGAAGCTCAGCGCGCTTACTCGACAGCGCGCTGTTTCGCCTCGGTGACGGGCTCGACTTCGAGCGGGAGCGCGGCGAGGGCGCGGTAGAGGGGGCGCGCTTCGTCGGGGTGGTTGGCGGCGCGGGCTTCGTCGGCGCGTTTGCGGAGCGCGGGGGCGGATTCGATCCACGGGAATTTTTTCGCGGC
>JAYUIF010000199.1:0-4217 GCA_043766295.1 Spartobacteria bacterium
GCGGGGGAGTCAGACTCACCAATGCTAGCAACAGGATCCAAATTTCACATATCAATGCGCTGGGGTCGGGAACCTTCAGATCGGAGGCTGCCCTCAATAGTGGGTTTCTGAGCCCACTTGTTAATCTGACAACCGGCGGCGGCGTGCCGAATGCGTTCGATATCGCGTCAGGGGCCTATCTGAATGTCAATACGCAGGGAGATGGGGGCACCGTCAATTTGCTGCTTTCCGGCACGATCAGCAGCGCGGTGGGCAACGGCAGTCTCTCTAAGGCGGGCGCGGGCACGCTCACCCTTTCCGGCGCGAACACCTTCTCCGGCAATCTGAGGGTGATCGCTGGAACGCTCAATGTGGCTACCGTGAATAACGCGGGCGATGCCGGGCCGTTGGGACTGGGAACACTTCCAGTGTTCTTCGGTAATAACGGGAGTGGGACGGGCACGTTTGAATACAGCGGTGCCACCGCAAGCACCAACAGAGTTTTCACACTGGACACTGGGGTGACCGGGGTATTTCAAATTGATAATGTCGCCGCCAATCTCACTCTGAGCGGTGTATTTAGCGGCGCGGGGAATGCGACCAAGACGGGCGCGGGGACTTTGATCCTGTCGAACCCACTCAACACCTACAGCGGCATACCGACGATCACCACTGGCACACTCCAACTAGGCACAGGCGTCGCGGGGCAAAACGGCACGCTTGCCAGCACTAGCGTAGTGGACAACGCGGCACTGGTGATTAACAACGCGGACGCCCAGACATTCCCTGCTATCATCAGCGGCGCAGGAACGCTGACTAAAACGGGCAGCGGCGCGTTGACTTTGGGCGTCGCGAACACGTTCAACGGAGGTGTGACGCTTGCTGCCGGCACACTCAATATCAACCATGCGCAGGCATTGGGGACTGGCACGCTCAATTTCAGCGCGGCGAGCACGTTTGACAACACCAGCGGCGGGGCGATTACGTTCAACAACCCCATCACTTTCACAGGTGCCGGGCCTTACACGGTCGCGTTCACGGGCACCAATCCATTGAGTTCAGGCACAGGCGCGGTGACTTTGAACGCGACGGGAACCAAGGAGACCACGCTATCCGTCGTTAGCAACATCCTGACGATTGGAGGCAATATTTCTGGCGCAGCAGACCAGACACTCAATAAAACTGGGGCCGGCACGCTGATTCTATCTGGCGCAACCAGCCCCTTTTCGGGAACAGCAATTGTCAACGCAGGCACGCTACAAGTGAGCGGTGCGCTTTCCGCTA
Source organism: Spartobacteria bacterium (assembly GCA_043766295.1). Taxonomy (GTDB): domain Bacteria; phylum Verrucomicrobiota; class Verrucomicrobiia; order Chthoniobacterales; family Chthoniobacteraceae; genus SXWH01. Next base: position 1,264 of record JAYUIF010000199.1, read on the forward strand.
ACGCGACTGTGAATGCGGGTGTGTTGCAGGTGTTTGGCACGCTCTCGGGAAGCGCGACGGTGAACGGCGGCTCGCTGGTGGTGAGCGGCAGCGGCAGCGTATTGGGGCTGACGACCGTGAACAACACCGGCACGCTCGATGGTGAAGGCGGCTCGGCGGGGGCTGTCACCGTCAACAGCGGAGGCACCCTCACTCCCGGAGCAAACAGTGCCGGCAGCATGAGCACTGGCACGCTGACGTTCGCAGCAGGCGGGATCTTCAAATTTGAAGTCAACTCGGATACACCTGCGCTGGATATTGTGAATATCACCGGGGATTTGAAAATCACCAGCGGAGCGGTGATGAGTGTCAGTGATTTGGGCACGACGGACTTTACGGGAGGACCGCTCATTGGGCTTATAGTCCCGATCTTGGACTACACTGTGGCGTGGGATGGAGGCACATTCGCAGGTCTGCCCGATGGCAGCATCTTCGCGATAGGGCTGAATGGGTATCAAATCTTTTATAAAGACGCAGACCCGGCGAACCCTACGGCGGTCACGCTGACCATCCTCGCATCCATCCCCGAGCCCGGCGCGATAGTCTCGCTGCTCGGTGGCCTCGGCATCCTCCTCGGCGTGCGGCGGCGGCGGTGATCTGTTTAATGATCCATCGCATCAATTTCACAGCGATTTTTCGCGGGTGATGGCGTCGAGCATGGCGACTTGGGCGGCGATGCGGCGTTCGAGGGCGAATTCGCTGGGGGTCTCGGTGGTGAAGGCGTGGTCGGTGTGATCGAGGTAGAGCCAGATGGCTTCGGGGACGCCGATTTTTGCGAAGGTTTTTCGCGTGACGCTAGGTCGGATGAGGCCGTTGCGGGCGGTGTGTCCGTCAATGCGTGCGCGTGGGTCGTGTGGGAGGATGTGCTTTGCGGCGGCGATGAGTTTTTCGCCGCAGCCGATGGTGCGGGTGACTTCGTAGAGGTAGAGGCCCTCGGCATCGAAATCCTCGTGGAGATGGACGCTCGCTGCGAAGCGGCGCTTTCCGACGATGCGGCGGATGGCGTTGATGACGGGGTGGCGGCGATGGAAATTGCGGTTGAGATCGAGGCCGGTGGAGTCGGTGCGGGTGTTGTGGGTGAGGCCCCAGGGATTCAGGCAGGGGAAGATGAGCAGGGGCATTGAGCGTAGGCGGGCGGCGTGATTTTCGGCCCACGCGAGGAGGGCTTCGGTGCCTGCGGGTTCGTCGCCGTGGATTCCGGCGGAGAGGTAAATGCCGTCGCGTTCGGAGAGGGCGGGCGTCTGGATGTAAAAGAGCGGGAGATCGTCGGCATCGGCGAGCGGGAGAAGGCGGAGGCCGGCGCTGCGGGCGAGTTTTTTCCAGCGTTGGAGAAGATGCGGGTAGTGGTGTGGGCTCATGGGAATGACGGATGACGGCGGTTTGAGTGGGGAGGAATTTACAAAAGAAAAACAATTTTCCACGTCCATACTCATACGGTCTTTACGATGAGGTGCCACGTTCATGCCCATAAAGACATGAGCACCTACACCAACATCATCCGCAACGAGACATCATCCATCCGCATCAATGACACCACCGCCGTGCTGGCGTGGCGCGACCATCGCGACGAAGCCGCCGCGCATTGGCTGCGCGAAAAATACTATCCGCTGCTCGCCGAGCTGGGCGTGCAATTATTCAAGCGCCGCGAGCAAGTGGAGCGTGTGGTGCATACGGCGTTTGAACGCGGGCTTGAGATCATCGAGCAGGATGAAGTGGTGCCGCCGCTGATGACGCTTTTCACCGGCATGGCGTTTCGCGTGTGTGCGGACATCCAGTGCGAAGCCATCGCGCTGGCGGCGTAAAGCGAGGGCTGGTGGGTGCGCGGGTGGGTGCGGTTTTTTGTGAATTGCGTGGAATTCACAAATTCAATGGTTGATTGGATTCGATGAATGTTGGAAGCATCGCGCTCCCAATCAACAGACGTTCTTAGAAACACATCACACCCCGCATTATTTTCCAGTGGCCGCCAACGACGATTACATACTCGAAGCACTCCAAGACACGCTGATCCTTACCGATGACGTAATTCAGTCTGCAAGGGAGGAGGCGGCAAACATGAAGGGCCGGAGCACCGTGGATGTGCTCGTGGAGCAAGGCGTGGTGACGCTGGAGGACGTTGCGCGCGCGGTGGCTTCGACGGCGGCGATGGATTTCATCCTGCTCGACGATGTGCAGGTGCCGTTGGACATCACGTCGCTCATCAAGCCTGAAATCGCGAGGCGCTATCGTGTGGTGCCGATTGCAAAGAGTGACGTCGGCGGGGTGGTGGTGGCGGTGGATAATCCGCTGAATTTCGACTCGCTCGATTCCATCCAGACGATCCTCCAGCGCGATGTGGAATTTGTCTGCACCACGCCGGCTTCGATGAGCACGGCGCTCATGAAATACTACGGCACAGTCGAGGACGCCGTGGCGACGATGGAAAATCTCGTCGGCAACATCATCATCGGCGACACTGCCGTGAGCGTGGAGGGTGCCGAGGGGGAAAAAGGCGACGCGCCGATCATCAAGCTCGTCACCATGATGCTCATCGAAGCCTACAACATGAGGGCTTCGGATATTCACATCGAGCCGCTCGAAAAACGCCTTCGCATCCGCTTCCGTGTGGATGGCGTTTTGCTAGAAATGCAGAACCCCCCGAAGAAGCTGCAAGCCGCGATTATTTCCCGTGTGAAAATAATGACGGGCACAATGTCCATCGCACAAAAGCGGCTCCCGCAAGATGGCCGCATCCAAGTCAAACTCGGGAAAAAGCAGCTCGACCTTCGCGTTTCCACCGTGCCAACCACGCACGGCGAAAGCATCGTCATGCGCATTCTCGACAAGTCGAGCCTCACGCTCGGCCTGCCGGAACTGGGCTTTCTCAGCGACGATCAGGAAGTCTTCGAGCGGCTGCTGCGGCTGCCGGATGGGCT
>JAYUIF010000200.1:0-9918 GCA_043766295.1 Spartobacteria bacterium
TCGAAGGCATCCGCGACAAACTGAAAGCGGCGGGCCATGCGCCGGTGCCGATTGTGATGCACGGTTCTTCGTCGGTGCCGAAGGAGGAAGTCGCACGCATCAACGCCGCCGGCGGCACGCTCGATCCGAGCGCGTGCGGAGTGAACGAGGAGGAGTATCTGCCCGCCGCAAAACTCGGCGTGACGAAGGTGAATATTGATACCGACGGACGCCTCGTGTGGACGCGCGTGCATCGCGAATTTTTCCGCGACAAGCCGGGCGAATTCGACTTCCGCCCGCCGGGAATTATTTTTCAAAACGAATACGCAAATTTCATCGCACGCAAAAACCAGAAGCTCGGCAGCGCAGGAACGCTCGCGGAGATTCGCAAGACCCTATGAATATGAAAAAACTCAAAACCAAAAACTCACCCGTCCTCTTCGCCATACTGGCGATGATCGCATTCACCGCCGCACCGCTCCACGCTGCGGAAAAAGTGGACGCGCTTCGCGTGGCAAAAATCGCAACGGACTATCTCGCCAAGCAGGGCGCAGGCGCTCCGGAAATTGTGAGCATCACGCTCGACATCGGCACTGTGTTAAACGTGCAACGCTCGTGGGTGGTGCGCTGGTCCGCGCCGCTCGGCTCGGACGCCCCGCGCGAAGTGGGGCTGCGCGTGAAGTTCGATGGCAGCGTCGCCCGCTTGGTCGAAGACTCGAAATCGCACTCGACGCGCACGCCAGTCGCCTACCAAATCCGCTAGGCGATGAAAAAGGGCGCGCGGATTCTTTCGCCCTTCGGCATCACGCAAATCATCATGCTGGCGGTGGTGATCACCGCGCTTTGCATGGCCTACAATCCGTGGCGCTGGGGAAAAGTGAAGGACGCCGTGCGTGCGCAGTTTCCCGGCGTGGTGTCCATCGAGGGCGCGAAACTCCAGGAATGGATCCCGGCCACCGACAGGCCACAGCCCGTGTTGCTCGATGTGCGTCCGCAGGCGGAATTCGACGCCGGGCATTTGCCGGGAGCGCGCCGTCTCAGCGCAGACAAAACGCCTGCGGATATTGGCTTCGAGGACAAGGAAAACACGCGCTTCGTGCTCTATTGCAGTGTGGGATTTGATTCGGCATCGGTCGCATCCAGACTGAATCAGCGCGGGTATAAAGAGGTGCAGATTTTGGATGGAGGAATTTTTTCGTGGGCGAATGAAGGACGCGCCATCGAAGGAGGATCGGGAAAAGTGAATCCCGGAAATTCCAAATACGCCGATCTCCTCAAGGCCGCGCGACGCGCACCGTAGCCGTGAAATTTCTCGCGCCCGCCAAGGTGAATCTCTCGCTCCGCGTGCTGCGTCGGAGGGACGATGGCTTTCACGACATCGAAACGCTGATGGCCCCGATTTCGATCTTCGACACGCTGGAGATCGAGCGGCAGGCGGGCGGAGGTTTGCAGTTCACATGCAGCGACGCCGCGTTGCCGACGGGCGATGGAAATCTCGCCGTGCGCGCCGCGCGAATTTTCTGCGAAAAATTTAGCTGCGAGCCGCACCTGCGCATCGCCTTGAAAAAAGAAATCCCCCACGGCGCGGGCCTCGGCGGTGGCAGCAGCGATGCGGCGACGGTGCTACTCGCGCTCGATCATCTTTTTGAAACAAAGCTCCCGCGCGAAGAACTGTCGCGACTTGCAGCCGAGTTGGGCAGCGATGTGCCGTTCTTCATCCAGCAAAGCGCCGCGTGGTGCCGCGGGCGCGGCGAGATCGTGGAGCCATGCGCCGTGCCGCCGCTCCCGCTCCTACTCATCAAGCCACCCTTCGGCGTGCCGACGCCGTGGGCCTACAAAAATTGGCGCGACTCGCTCGAAATCCCCAGCGTGAACTACGCACCGCAGCCCTTTGCGTGGGGCGAGTTGGTGAACGATTTGGAGCGCCCGGTTTTTGAAAAATACCTCCAACTCGCTGAACTGAAACAATGGCTGCTCGCCCAGCCCGAAACTGCCGGCGCACTCATGTCCGGCAGCGGCGCAACCGTATTCGCCCTGCTCCGCAATAAATCCCACGGCGCGTCGCTCGCCCAGCGCACCGCCACCGAATTTGGACCCAACCCCTGGCTCACCCTCGCAGAGACAGTGTGATTCAAACGCCTGCGCGCTGTAGCAAATCGGCGAGGACTTTTGTGGCTTCGAAATGTTCGGCGGCGATTTCGTAGGCGGCGCGGCAGTGGGCGGCGTAGTCGGCGCGGATGGCGCGGGTGTGCTCGATGATTTCTTCCATCGTGGTGAAGGCGAGCAGGCCCTTGTCGCCGCCGTAGAGCCGCGTGAAGCCGGTCTGCTGCGTGATGGCGGGGCGTCCGCACGCGAGGTAGCACGCGGTGCGGTCGCTAAACCAGCCGGTGTTCAGCCGCACATATTGATCCTTGGCCACGGTGAATTCGCCGCGCGAATTTTGCAGATAGGCGCGATACAAATCCCACTCGATGCTCGGCTGATCCGGCGCGACGAGCCGCCAGCCGTTTTGCTCGAAAAGAGAGCGCGTGGCCGGGTCGCCGATGTTGGTCGCCATCTCAAACGGCTCGCCGCAGCGCGCGGGAGCTTCGACGAATTTCAGAAACTCCGGCGACTTGCTCCAGTGATATTTTTCGCCGCGCCATTCGATGTCTTTACGTCCGCTGGTGTTCCAATTTGCGACCGTGGTGAAGACGGCGTCGCCAGCGGGGGGCGCGCCCATTTTCCAAAAATCGGTGACGACCGGCTGGCGCGTGGGCAGCCAGCGTGCGCCATGCACGGGCACGGGAAAAAGCTCGGTGCCGACGTTTTCGCCGAAGGTAAATAGCGCGCGATGACGCCCGAGGTAGTCGCGCGTTTTCTCGTCGCCTTTGTCCACTTTGATCTGCTCCACGCCGGGGTCGCTCTCGACGTAGAGGATGTTCTGCGAGACGAGCAGGTCGGCGTTGAATTCCTGCGCGCCGCAGACGTTCAGGATGGCGTCGGCGGTGCGGTAAAGTTCGCGCACTTTCGCGAGCGAGAGTCCGGCGGTGGGTTCGTCGGGGAGGAAACGCGCGCAGTAACTCCAGCGTCCCTCGAAGCCAAATTGCGCAGCGAGTTTGCCGAGCACCTCGGCGGCGTAGGTGTAGTTCTCGTTCTCTTCGTAGGTGACGGGGTTGTAGGGGTAGCGTGCGGAGTCCTCGATGTAATACACGTCGTGTCCGAGCCGCTGGAGGCCGACGATGTAATGGAGGTGCTGCCAGATGACTCCCGCGATGGGGCAGCCGCCCATGAAGCCCATGACGACGATGCGTTTTTTGGTCATTACAGTTGCGCGATAATTTCCGCCGGGATGATCCCGCGCATGGATGGATGAGCCTCGGCGATGCGGAGCAGGTCGAGTTCGTCCTTTTTTCGTTTGGTCGCGCGGCGGTTGGAATCACTCCACGCCCAGATTTTTCCACGCACGAGATTTTCGAGCGTGGCGACCGGCACTTCGATACCGAGCACGGAGCGGAGTTCGGTCTGCGTGATGAAAACCTGATAACGCGGGTCGGTGCTAAACTGGATGCTCAGGTCGCTCGCGCCGCGTCGTGCGTTGAGAGAATGCGGGAAGATCTCCGTTTTAAAACCGTGCTGCTCCAAATCGGCGCAGATGGCGGGCAAGGCATGAACCACCACGACGATGTCGGCATCGAGCGTATAGACGGGTTCGACGTAGGCGTTCACCGCGAGACCGCCAATGAGGCACCACGGGCCGTGTGCTGCGAGCACCTGCACCACGTCGGCAAAGTCGTTGCCGCCTCCGTGGGTGATTTGTTCAAACGCATCCCTTGCCGTCATGCGCGTATCCTTTCAGCCGCTCTGCACGTCGGCAAGCACGTTGGAGATTTCATCACTCGGGCACTCGTTTTGCAAAGCGCGCGGGGTTGCCGGCTACGATGGTTCCGGGCGGCACGTCCTTCGTCACCACGGCGCCGGCGGCGATCACGGAGTTGTCGCCGATGGTCACGCCTTTCAAAACGATCGCGTTCATTCCGATCCACACGTTGTTGCCGATGCGGACGGGGCGTGAGCGCACGGCTTCGAGCGGGCGCGCGGGTTTGCCTTCGTAGTAGGGCGCGAGGGCTTCGGCATCCACGCGGCGGGCGGCGGCGGAGACGGGATGAAAGTCGCTATCCGCGATGCCGACGCCCCACGAGATGAGGCAGTGCGAGCCGATCTCCACGCTCGTCTCCGCAGTGATGAGCGCGCCGACGAGCAGTGTGAAATCGCCGATGCGAACATGGGCGTCACCGGCGACTGCGAACTGGCAGGCTGCGTAGATGCTCACATGATTGCCGATTTCCACCGCCGGATTGCGCGTGCCTTTGAAATGCAAAAAGCACTGCGCGCTCTCGCAGTAAAAGCCTTCGCCCCACACCACGCCCTCGGGGATTTTGCGGGGCGACCAGTCGTGTTCGATTGTGCGATCTGCGCGGACGTTGCTCATGGCTTTAGAAAACGAAAGGCACACCCAGTTTGGCAAACTCCACTTTTTGTTCCTTCAACCATTTGTCAGCCAGCCGATCAAAAAATCCATCCTTCCGCAACGCCGCGAGCGCGTCGTTCACCTGCGCACGGAGTGGGTCGTTGCCTTTGCGCAATGCGATGGCCCACGCTTCCTCTTTGAAGGGTTTCAGCACCGCGCGCGTCTTGTCGCGGTTGCCGATCCAGTTTCGCAGCGTGGACATTTGATCGTAGATGAATGCGTCTGCTTTGCCCTGCGTGACTTCGAGCACGCCGGCGGTTTCCTTCGCGAGGACGAGCGGTTGCGCCTGCTTGAGATTTTGCACGGCCCAAAGATGGCCGGTGGTGCCTTTGATCACGGCGACCTTTTTACCTACGCGATCGAGATCGGCGGCGCTCTGGATGTCGCTCGTCGCGGGCGTGAGCAGGCAGAGGCCGGTGCGTAGGTAGGGCTCGGAAAAATCCACGCTCTGCGCGCGCTCGGGCGTCGCCGTCATGGAGGAAAGGATCATATCCACGCGATTCGTGCGCAGCGCGGGGATGAGACCATCGAAAGGCATATTCACAAATTCCACGGGGCGTCCGATTTTTTCGCCAATCGCCCGCGCGAGATCCACGCTCACACCGGCGGGCTGGCCTTGTGCATCGCGCATTTCAAACGGCGGGTAGCTCATGTCCATTCCCACGCGCAGTGGCTCCGCAGCGATGAGGCGGCAGGCGCATAAAAGCAGGAGCAAAAATTTCATGGAGATGAGATGGAGCAGAATGGACGAATTGGGAAGCTCGGCCTCGTCACCGTCGCGCGTCGGAAATCTGCCCTCTTGTCATCACGACTTCGTGACCGCATCGTTTTCTGTATGAAAATTACCCACCTTATTTGCGCCATCGTTCTTGGTCTAGTTGGTTTCTTGCGAGCGGAGGAACCAGCGCCACAGACGACGGCACTGAAGATTTTTTTCCTCGGCGATAGCATCACCAAGGCGGGCGGTTATGTGAACATCATCAAGGGAACGTTGAGCCAACAGAGCCCGAGCAATCCGCCGCAGATCGTCAATTTCGGACATAATAGCGAGACGCTCTCGAATCTCAGCGAGGCGTATCATCCCGGTCGTCGGCCATGCGCGCACGACTGGGTTGGCAAGGTGCTTGAGGAAAAACCAAACTGGGTCGTCGCGTGCTTTGGCATCAACGATGGCATCTACCATCCTTTTAACGAAAAGCGTTTTGCCGCTTATCAAGAGGGCGTGCAGTCGCTGATCAAAAAGGTGAATGCCGTCGGCGCGCACTTGATCCTTCTCACGCCGCCGCCGTTCGCATCCGCAGGCCCGGCGTTGCCAGAGGGATTGGATGCGGCGGGCAAGGTGGCATTTTATGCGAAGGCAAATGCGGAGGCGGATGTGGAGGCGGAGAAAGACCCGAACAAATTCGGCTACCGCACTGCGTATCCGTATTACGACCAAGTGCTGGCGCGCTATTGCAAATGGCTGCTCACGCTCGATGGCAAGGACGGCGTGAGCGTAGTGGATATTCGCACGCCGATGCTCGCGAGAATCAAAGAGACTCACGGCGGTGATGCCATCCACCCGAACGGCACCGGCCACGCAATCATGGCCGAGACATTCCTAAAACGCTGGCCGGAGATTCAGGCGAAAATTAAATAATGCCTGCGAGGAGCGAACGCGAGCAGCGGCGATGCGGTTGATTTTAACCACGAAGAACACGAATGGCACGAAGGAGAAATGTGACTGGCTGCGCAATCCTGTAAATCCTTCCAATCCCGATAATCCTGTCTCTCATTGTTAGACAGGATTCACAGGATTTGGATGATTCACGGGATATTCCGTTGCCTCTCCATCTGGAAGATGCGGTTGATTTCTCAACCACAGAGAGCACGGAGAACACGGAGGAAATACTGGGATGAATTTGCCGTTCTGCTTTTCCTGCCTTCCTGCCTTCCTAATTAAAAATGAAATCCCCTTCGCGCTATGTCTGCATAGTTCCGATTCTGTCCGGTCATTTAGTGAGTGATGGTGTGTTTGCGATTGCCCACGGCCCATGCTCCACGTTCGTATGCGGCACATGACTTTTCACTCCGCGCTCCGGCCCACGCTCGTCGTGCTCTTCGCACTGGCGACATTTGCCTTTGCGCAGAAAAATACCACGCCCGCTCCCCTGCCGCCCGCGTCGAATGGAAATGAAATTTCGCCGCCCTTCAGTCTCGTGTGGCATGAGCCGTCGGATCGCATGGAGGGCAAAATCGGTTCAGCGAAACTGAACATCGTCGAGCGGCGAAAAGTCGGCCCGCGCTGGGCGGTGACGGTGACGGGTTTTAAAAAACCGGACCCCGCCGACAAGACCGCGCCCAAGCCGCCGGAACTTCGACGGGTGATGTTTTATTTTCTGGGCGGCCAACTTTCCAAAGACAAAGGCAAGGACGGCAAAATCGCCGAGCACCTCACCGGCGGCCAACTCGTGGAGGTGGAATTGCAATACGAGCAGGACGGCTGGGACGAAGAGCGCTACGGAGCCTGCCTCGGCGATAAACGCCAGATGCTCGAACGGCTCTACGGACAAGGTCAGCAGATCGTCCGCACCACCGCGCCGACGCCCGACGGCAATGCTTCGCAGACGCTCGTCGGCTACAAATGGAACAAGAACAACACAGCGGTGGAGCTGATCTATTTCAACGTCAGCGCGAACACCGGCGAGCAGGCTTTTCACACGCTGAGCCTGCACTACAAACGCTCGTAGCCTACGACGAACGGGATTTGTCCTCATAAAATGGAGGGTGAAATTTTTCTCGAAAACCCCTCGCCAGCCGCAAATGACCGTGGCAGCGTCCGCCCCCTTTCGCATGAAAACCAACCGTATTCGCCCGCTCACACTTGCCATTACACTCGCCACCGCCACCGTCGCTCTCGGCGCTGATGCACCTGCGAAAAAAGAAAAAGCCGCAAAACCTGCGCCCGCAAAGACCGCTCCTGCGGAGGTAAAAACCGAAGCTGTGAAAACCGAAGACAAACCCGCCGCACCAGCAACACCCACAGTGAAACTCCCCGAAGGCATCCTCGCCACCGTGGATGGCGAGCCGGTCAAGAGCGAGGAAGTTGAGCAGTTCTTCCAGCGCGCCATGGCCCAGCGCGGAATGCCCGCCAATGCCATCCCGCCGGAGCAAAAGAAGCAGGCTTACCAGATGATTATCGAAAACATCGTCTCCGACCGCATCATCACCAAAGCCTCCGCTGAAACGAAAATCACCGACGCGGAAGTTGAAGCCGAGTTCAAAAAAATCAGCAAGGATCGCGGCACCGAGGAGGACATCAAAAAGGAGATCGCCCAAATGGGAATGACCATCGAGTCCGTCAAAAAAGATCTCCATGGGCAAATGCAAAAACAGAATTGGATAGAAGGGCAGATCAAAGGAAAATTCGCCACCGCCACCGATGCGGATGCGAAGGATTTCTACGAAAAGAATCCGAAGTATTTCGAGCAAGCTGAGCAGGTGCGCGCGAGCCACATTCTTTTCATGGCAAAAGCGGACGCCACGCCCGAGCAGGTCACCGCTGCATTGAAAAAAGCAGAAGCCGCAATCGTGCGCGCCAAGAAGGAGGATTTCGCCAAACTCGCCGGCGAACTCAGCGAAGAACCCGGAGCCAAGGAGCGCGGCGGCGACCTCAATTTTTTCCCTCGCACGGGAGCGATGGTGGAGCCGTTCGCGGAGGCCGCGTTCAAGCTCAAGAAAGATGAAGTCACCGCAGAGCCTGTGCGCACACAGTTCGGCTACCACGTCATCAAAGCCACCGACCGCAAGGCAGCGAGCAAGCAAGCGCTCGAAGAAGCGAAGGAAAAAATCCTCACCTTCATCACCGATGAAAAGAAGCGCGAGGCCGTCACCAAACTCATCGCGGATCTGCGTGCGAAAACCAAAGTCGAGATCGCCGAAGTGAAAATCGAAGCGGCACCCATCGAAGCCGTGACGCCTCCCGTCAGCGCGCCGCCAGCCGATGCTCCTTCCGTCAGCACACCGCCGGTCAGCGCCACGCCAGCCAAGTAAGCGCGCAGAGCGGCAGTTTCACCTTTGAGCAAAATGCTCACGGGCAGACTTGCCTGCTTGCCGCAATTACGTGCGCCTGCTGAATTGCCCGCCACATGGCTCACACCCGCAATTCTCGCAGCAAAAACATCGGAGTCATCGGCCTCGGTATCATCGGCTCCCGCGTCGCAGCAGGCCTCCGTCACGAAGGCTGGAATGCATTCGTCTGGAATCGCACACCGAAGCCAACGCCCAACTTTCTCGGCTCCGCTGCCGAAGTCGCGGAGACGTGCGACATCATCCAACTCTTCGTCGCAGACGCACCCGCCACGATGGAGATGATCGAGGCGATGAAAGACGCGCTCACTCCCAATCACGTCGTCCTTTGCCACGGCACCATCGGCCTCGAAGGCACGCTGGAAGCCGCCCGCCGCGTGCAGCAGAGCGGCGCGCAGTTTCTCGATGCGCCATTCACCGGCAGCAAAATCGCGGCGGAAAAACGCCAGCTCTCCTATTACATCGGCGGCGACGAGCAGACATTCCAACGCGTGAAACCCGTGCTCGAAGCCACGAGTAAATCCATCGTCTTCATCGGCGGCATCGGTCAGGCCGCCGTAGTGAAAATCGCCACCAACCTCATCAGCGCCGCCACCGCGCAAGTGCTCGCCGAGGCGCTCGCCATCGTGAGCAAAGCAGGCGTCAACCCGGAGATATTCATCGAGGCCATCGCAAACAACGCCATGCGCAGCGGCGTCACCGATCTGAAATTACCGAAAATGATCGCCGGCGATTACGAGCCGCACTTTTCGCTCAAGCACATGTTCAAGGACGTGCAGCTCGGCATCCAACTCGCCAACAAACTCGCCATCGAAATCCCCGCCACCGGCACCGTCGCAGGCGTCATGTTCAACGCCATCACGCGCGGCTGGGGCGATCTCGACTTCGCCGTCGTCGCGAAGGCATACCAAAACGGCACCGCCCAATGAGCGCGCTCGCCGACGAATATCGCACCTTCCGCGAGCGCGGCGGAATCGTGGATCTCGCATCGCGCGTGAAGCTCCTTTTCACCGGCGCAGACCGCGTGCGCTACCTCAACGGCCAGCTCACCGCAAACATCGCCGCCGCAAAAACGCCCAGTGTCCTCCCCGCGTGCGTCACCACCGCGAAAGGAAAACTTTGCGCCGAAATCCGCGCCAGCCTCGGCCCGGACGGCATCCTCGTGGACGCCGACGCAGCCGTCGCCGACACACTTCCCGCGCGACTCGCGCGCTACATCATCGCCGACGACGTGACGATGGAAGACGCCACCGACACCCTCGCAATCGTCCACCTCATCGGCACGCCGCCCGATGCGCTGCGCGAAAAATTCATCCCCTCCAATCGCTACGGCATCGCCGGGCACGACTACTTCCCGCCAT
>JAYUIF010000201.1:0-4207 GCA_043766295.1 Spartobacteria bacterium
GGCCGAATTTGGTTTTTGTGATGAGCGACCAGCAGTCGTTCGATATGCTCGGGTGCTACGGGAACAAGCAGATCCTCACGCCGCAACTTGATGCGTTTGCGGAGGAGGGGATTCGTTTTAACCACTGCATTTCGAGTCAGCCGGTCTGCACGCCGTTTCGTGGGATGCTGTTGAGCGGGCAGCATCCGCTGCGCAACGGGGCTTTTAAAAATGATGTGCAGATGGTGCCGGGCGAGGGGCGCTATTTTGGGGAGGTGTTGCGGGATGCGGGGTATCGGCTGGGGTATTTCGGAAAGTGGCATCTCTTCGGCGGCAATCGCGACCGGCCCATTCCGGCGGGGCCGTTTCGCTATGGCTTTGATCACGATTTTCTCTCGAATAACTGCACGCTGTTTTTCGATGCGGCGCGTGCTTTTTATTGGGATGCGCAAGGGCGGAAGCAGCTTTACGGGGAGTGGGAGCCTTACGGGCAGACGCATCAGGCGCGGCGTTTCGTGGCGGAGAATGCGGAGCGTCCGTTTGCGCTTTTTCTCGCGTGGCATCCGCCGCACAACTGGCAGACGCAGGCGGGCTACGCTGCGCCGAAGGAATTGTCGGAGCTTTACGATGCGGGGAAAATCACGCTGCGCCCCAACGTGGCGGACACGCCGAAGCATCGCAAAATGTATCAGGGCCACATGGCGATGTGCTCGGGGCTGGACAAGGCGTTTGGCGAGCTGATGCAGGAACTGAAGGATCGCGGGCTCGTGGAAAATACCATCGTGGTATTCACGTCGGACCACGGCGATATGCTGATGTCGCACGCGTGGCCTTTCAACAAAGGCGTGCCGGAAAACGAGGCGGTCCACGTCCCGCTGCTGGTGCGCTGGCCGCAGAAGCTGAAGCCGCGCGTGAGCGATTTGCTTTTCGGGACGCTGGATTTTATGCCGACGCTGCTCGGGATGATGGGTGTGCCTGCGCCGGAAACTTGCGAGGGGCGGAATTTGACGGATGCGATTTTCAAGGGCGACGACAATGCGGTCGAGTCGGTGCCGCTTTTCCATTTCGCAGGCAACTGGCGCGGCATCTACACGAAGCGATACACGTATGCGTTCGATCTTTCCGAAAATGAAATCGGGGACGACGCCGTTGCCGCCGGTCGCGCCCGCTACGCGTGCCTCTACGACCGCGAGACTGACCCGCACGAGATGCACGATTTATACGACGCACCGCAGCAGTCGGCGCTGTGCGAAAAACTCCACGCGCAGACGCTGGCGTGGATGAAGAAATTCGGCGACACGGGCGTGCTTGTGAAAGAGCTGACGAAGCAAGTGATGGTGGAGGAAGACATCGGCGATGATCCCGGTCGCGGCGACAGTCCATTCGGGCAGGGGAGACTCAAAGGCAGACCGATTGAGATTTTGGACAAAGCCGGCGCGGGAAAATAATCATCTAAGAGTGGAGGGATATGCGAGTGATTGAAGCGCATCCACCTTCACTCCTTTATGAAAAAATCCATCCACTTGTTCGTCGCGATTCTGTCCGTGTGTTTTCTTTCCGCGACAGCGGCAACCGCAGCGCAGCCCGAAAAGGGGCCGGTGAAAGTTTATATCCTCGCCGGTCAGTCGAACATGGATGGGCAGGCGAACATCGCGACGATTGATTTCCTCGGCGAAGACCCCGATCCGGCGCGTGCGGCCTTGCTGAAAATTTTCAAACCGAATGGCAAGCCGATGACTCGCAGCGATGTCTGGGTGACGAGCGACGATGTCTCCGCTGAACTCCAGCCCGGCTTTGGTGGACGCAAAGATTACTCCAAACTCGGCCACAACATCGGGCCGGAATACGGCTTCGGCTATTACATGGGCGAGGCGTCGGGGCAGCAGATTCTCCTTATTAAATATGCGCCGGGCGGTCAGAGCCTTTTTCAAAACTTCCGTCCGCCGAGCGCGGGAATGCCAAACCCGATACCGACGAAAACGCTGCCGGACAAAAGCAAAGTGCCGATGACGGCGGAAGACTTCGGTGGTCAGTATCGGGGGATGATCGAATGCGTCCACAGCGTGCTGAATGACTTCAAAAAGAGGTTTCCTGCCTACGACGAGAAGGCCGGATACGAAATCAGCGGCTTCGTCTGGTTTCAGGGCTACAACGATCTCGTCGGCGGAGCGCAGTGCATCAGTGAATACAGCAAAAACCTCGTCTGCCTCATCAAGGATGTGCGCAAGGAATTCAAAGCACCGGACATGAAAGTGGTCGTCGGCGTCATCGGCGTGAACGGTGTGCAAAACGAAATCGGCAAGATGAAGGATCTGCGCGACGCGATGCGTTCGATGAACACCGTTGCGGAATTCAAAGGAAACGTGAAGGCCATCGAGAGCGCGCCTTTGCTCGATTCAAGAGTCGTCGCGCTGAAGACCGCCGGATGGCTGAACAAAGATCGTGATTTGAAAGCGAAGCCGGTGACCGCTGAGGAAACGGCGATGTTGTCACGCGCCACATCGAATCTCGGTTTCCATTACTTCGGCGAGGGCCGCTTTTTCATCCTGCTCGGCAAGGCGATGGCGGAGGCTATGCAGGAGATGACAGGAAAGACTGCGCTAAAGAAGTAGCACACTCCGTTTTCTCCGATCCCACCTTCACTTCGCGAAAATCTCACACAACACACTCCCATGAAAAACATCCTTCAATCACTCATCCTCGGCGGCGTGCTCATTTTGCTCGCGCCCGCCAGCCATGCTTGGGCACCGAGCGCCACTGAGCAAGCCGCAGCCGTCAACGGCGGCGACATTGCCGTTTACGAAGGCAAACTCACCGATTGGCTGAATGAAAAAACGCCCGCAAGCGCGAATGAAGCCGCGCTCAAGGCGCTCATCAAAGACCCTGTTTTCCTCAACGCACTCGACCAGCGCCAACTCATCGTAAAAGTCGGCGCGGACAAACTCGGCGCTTTCACCAAGGCCGCGCCCGCAAACAAAGATTTTATTTCATGGCTCCTCGGCAACACCGAGGCGATGGAGCTTTTTCTCGAAGGCGCAGTCCCTCCCGGAAACTCCCAGCGCGAAGCGAACAACTACGGCATCCCCGTGAGTGCCCTTGAAATTTGGAGCAAAATCCGCCTCGCCGATTCCGATGCGAAGCAGGGAATTTACCAGAAACTCGCCATCGCCACCGGCCTCCGTCCGCCTGGCAGCGGCAATCGCGGCGCGGGGATGCAGCAAACGCCAAGCGAACCGCTTGTCCGCTATCAATACTTCAAGAACGCACACAAAAACAAAGAGCTGTTCCCCAGCTTCGACAACATCAACGTCTGGGAAATGGGCCACGTTGTTTCCTCCTGCGCCTCCGAGGAAGACCTCACATGGGCGCGGCAGATGATCAATACGTGGCGACCTGATCTGCGCATCAACGAACAGGTGATCAACTCGACCAGCGAAGTGTGGCGCAGAAATTCGCCGCATCCTTACACCGACTTCAAAACCGTTCTCTCCGGCGGCGGAAAATGCGGCCCGCGCTCTTCGTGGTCCGTCATCATCTGCCAGGCATTCGGCATCCCAGCCATCGGCGTCGGCCAGCCCGCTCACGCTTGCGCGGCATATCGCGCAGTGAACGCATCAGTCGAGCCGCAGCCCGGCAGTCATTGGAAAGTCGCTTACGGACGCGGCTGGCAAGTCTCTAAACTCGAAAACACTGGCGGTGAGGATTTCCACGCCGGAATGCAAGAGCGCGACAACGCCGCCGATTTTTCCCAAGTCGAACGCCTCCGCTGGCTCGCCTCGGCGCTCAGTGCGAAAGACCGCGCCGCCGCAATCATGGACGTTGCCCATGCCATTCAAAAAGCATCCGTCACCGTGAAGACCGACGTCACAGCTTCCCTCAAACCCGAGGAAGCCGAAGCCGAAGTTAAAACCAAGACAGCGCCCGAGGCAAAGTCGCTCGCTAGTGGCCCTGTCAAAATCGGATCGGGTGCCACGCGCTTCGACGCAGCCGCCTTCGCCAACCTCTCCAAAGGTCGGATGCTCGACTGCTTCACCGGTGGCAAACAAATCAATTTCGACAAGAGCATTGACGAGAGTTTCGTCGAATACGCCCTCGATGTTCCCGCAGCGGGCACCTACGTGCTCGGACTCACCACCGCTACGCCGAACTTGGATCAGGTTTTGGATGTCACAGTCGGAAGCAACAAGATCGCGACGGTGAAATTGCCCTACACCACTGGATTGTGGGG
>JAYUIF010000202.1:0-9847 GCA_043766295.1 Spartobacteria bacterium
CGCAACGAACCCGTCGGCAGCACCCTCACCACCGGCGGCGCAGCGCGCTTCAAGCAGGACGAGTGGGAAATCGAAGCCGGCGTGCGCAAAAAAATCACCACCGGCGCGGAAGTCTCCATCTCGCAAAAAATGTTCCGCACCGACAACAACTCGGTCTTTTTCGTCCCCAATCCACAATCGCGCGCATCGCTCGAACTCAACGTCGTCCAGCCCGTCCTCAAAGGCGCAGGCGTCACCTACAACCGCTCCATCATGGAGATCGCGAAAATTGACAGCGAGATCGCGATGTCCGAGTTCATCCGCCAGAGCGAAAGCCATCTTCAGGAAATCGCCCGCGCCTACTGGGGCCTCTACGCAGCGCGCGTCACGTATCTTCAAAAACTCAAACTCCTCGAAGAAACCGGCAAACTCGCCGACGAGGTGAAAGCCCGCGCCAACATTGACGCGCAGAGCAGCCAGCTTTTTCGCGCGCAGAGCGCCGTCGCTTCGCGCAAAGCCGACCTCATCCGCGCCGAAGCAGCAATCCGCAACGCACAGGATCGACTCAAGGCACTCACCAACGACCCGTCTGTCCTGGCCGATGCCGATGTCGAACTCGTCCCGCGCGACCGACTCGTCCTCACGGGAGACATCGTGGACGCGCAGGAAGCCGCCGCCGTCGCCCTGCGCACGCGCCCGGAAATCAATCAAGCGTTCATGCAACTTCGCGCCGCACTCATCCGCGAAAAGATGACCAAAAACGAACTGATGCCCGAGCTGAACCTCATCCTCCAAGGCAGTTTCAATGGACTCGATAACGGCGACCTCGGCGGTGCTTATGGCCGCGAATACAGCACCGGCGCACCCGGCTGGGGCGCTGGTTTTGTCTTCAGCTATCCGCTGGAAAACAACGTCGCCCGCGCACGCCACGAGCGCCGCCTGCTCGAAACCCGCCAGCAAATTGACCAACTGAGAACCACCGTGGACACCGTCCTCCTCGAAGTGAAAATCAGCGCCCGCGAAGTCGCCACCGCCTACCGCGAAGCCCTCGCCAAATACAGCGCCGTCAAAGCCTACGCCGAAGACATCGCCACCCTCGAAGCGCGTCGCAGCGTCCAGCCCTTCATGGATCCCGCCGTCGCCGCCATCATGGGGGCCGAGGCCACCAAAACCGCGCAAGCCTCGCAGACCACCGACTATCTGGATCGGATGCTCGACGCCCAGGACCGCCGCACCAACGCCGAGGAAAGTTTCATCAGTTCCGCCGCCAACTACCAAGTCGCCCTCGTCAATCTCCAGCGCGCCAAAGGCAACCTGCTGAAATACGAAAACGTCGAAATCCTCCGCGACCGCGACGACAAAAATCTCCCGCTCCTCTATTTGGAAAAAGGGGGTCGCGACGGCAAAGCCGTGGGCAAAAAACTCATCACCACCGAGTAAAGCGAGAGCGCTTGCCGACTCCGCCGCGCACACGCACATTCCGCGCGTTGCCCGCATTTCTCACCAGTCTCCTTACCCGCCGCGATCCGCGTAGCGAAGTCGCCACGACGCGCGCACACCTCACCGCACTCGCGCGCGAAAGTGACGCCCGCCTTCGCGAATACGCCAGCGCACTGCGCGCAGAAACCCACGCCAGCGAACACAGCGCCGACTTTCACCCGCGCGCCATCGCCCTCATCAGCGAATCCATCCGCCGCACCTGCGCGCTCTCGCCCTACGATTGCCAGCTCCACGCCGGCCTCGTCCTCGCAGACGGACAGCTCGCAGAAATGGCCACCGGCGAAGGCAAAACCCTCGTCGCACTTCTTCCCGCCTTCGTCTTTGCACTGCGCGGAAAAGGCACGCACATCGCCACCGTGAACCCCTATCTCGCCGAGCGCGATTGCGAGTTCGCGCGTCCCGCTTTCGATCTGCTCGGGCTCACCACCGGCCTGCTTTTGGAACGCGCTGCGCCCGCCGCCAAGCGCGCCGCCTACGCCGCTGACATCACCTACGGCGTCGGCACCGAGTTCGGCTTCGACTACCTGCGCGACCAACTCGCCATCCGCGCCGCAGGCGGAGGAAAGCCCGCGCTTTTTCACGAAACACTCCTCGGCACCGCGCCACCAAAACCGGAAACCGTCCAGCGCGGCCACGCATTCGCCATCGTGGACGAGGCCGACAGCATCCTCATTGATGAAGCGCGCAGCCCGCTCATCATCAGCCTCGGCCAGCCGCGCCCGTGCGCCACGCCAGCGCCCTACCACCTCGCCGACCAGCTCGCGCGCACTTTGAAAATCGGCGAGCATTTTCAAAACGAACGCCCCGGCGAACGCTTCACACTCACCGCCAGCGGACGCACCGCCGCCGCCGCCGCGCTCACCGACGAAGTGCTCCCGCACCTCCGCCGCACATGGCCGCAATACGTCGAGCAGGCAATCCACGCGCGCTATCAACTTCGCCGCGACGTCCACTACATCATCGCCGACGGCAAAGCGGTGATCGTGGATGAATTCACCGGGCGCCCCTGCCCCGACCGCACATGGCGCGAAGGTCTGCACCAGGCCGTCGAGACCTCCGCAGGCGTCGAGATCACCGAGGAAAACGCCAGCGAAGCCACCATCACGCGCCCCGCATATTTTCGCCTCTACGGTCGCGTCTGCGGCATGAGTGGCACCGCCGCCGAAGCCGCATCCGAACTGCGCTCCACCTACCACCTCCGCGTCGGCATCGTCCCGCTTCACCGCGAGTGCCGCCGCATCGAGTTGCCGGATCGTATTTTTAAAAATCGCGCCGCTAAACTTCGCGCAGTCGCCGCCGACATCGCCGCGCGCCATGCAAAAAACCAGCCCGTCCTCATCGGCACACGCACCGTCGCAAACAGCGAAGAACTCGCCGCCACACTCAGCGATTTTTCCTTCCGCCTGCTCAACGCAAAACAAGACGCCGACGAAGCCGAAATCATCGCGCAAGCCGGCGAACCACGCACCATCACCATCGCCACAAACATGGCCGGACGCGGCGCGCACATCCCGCTCCCCGCCGCGAGCGAGCGCGCCGGCGGCCTCCACGTCATTGGCCTCGAACGCCACGAGTCCTCGCGCATTGATCGCCAGCTCATCGGTCGCGCCGCACGTCAGGGCCAGCCCGGCAGCGCGCAATTTTTCCTCTCGCTCGAAGATGATCTCCTCGCACGCAACGCCCCGCACCTCGTGGAAAAACTCGCCGCGCTCGCAAATGCCGACGGCGAACTTCCCGCAGAAACCGCCGTGCATTTTCGCCGCGCCCAGCGCAAGGTCGAAGCCCATGACCGCGCCGCACGCCACGCCCTTTCCGAATACGACCGCTGGCTCGATGAACTCAAACAAGCACTCTAGCCTCCTCATCCTCGCATTCGCGCTCACACTCGCAGGCGCACGCGCCGACGTGCCCGGATACACCGAGCCGTATAAAACGATCACCGTCTCCGCCGCCGAGACCGGCGTGATTTCCGAAGTGCTCGTCGAGGAGGGCGACCGCGTGAAAAAAAATCAAGTGCTCGCGCGTCTCGACACCGCATTGCTCGCCGCCGAACTCGACATCGCCAAGGCAACCACCGAGTTGCAAAAAACCAAAGTCCAGCGCCTCGAAGATCTCGCCAAGACACAGCGCGCCGCCGCTGAAGAATTGGATCGCGCGCGCACCGATTTAAAAATCCGCGAAGCCGAAAAACGAAAGATCGAAGCCGCCATCGAAACGCGCACCATGCGCAGCCCCGTGGATGGAATCGTCACCGAGGTAAAACGCGATCCGAGCGAGGCCGTCTCCCTCGCAAATCCGCACGTCCTCACCGTCGTGCAAATTGACCGCCTGCTCGTGAATCTCTTCCTCACGCCAGCACGCGCCGCGAAACTCAAAGTCGGCGACCCCGCCCCTCTCCTGCTCGGCGACGAAGCCACGCACGTCACCGGCACTGTCGAGTTTATCTCCCCAGTCACCGACGCCGCGAGCGGCACCGTCCGCGTAAAATTCGTCCTCGAAAATAAAGACGCCACCATCCGAAGCGGTGCAGTCGCCCGCCTCGCGGAATAATTCTTACGCGCCGTATTTTTTCGCCCACCGTGCGAACGCCGAGCGGAGTTCGCTGAACAACGTCACGCTCACGGGGCTGCGGAATTTCACCCGCGCCAACTCCCCATCCGCCAGCGCCGATGCCGCGCCCAGTTTCACCGTCGCGATGAAATGCGGCTCGGCGAGTTCGTAGCCGCCATGCTCACCCTCCGCACGTCGCACAGGCAGCGGCCCATCGGCCAGCGCGGTGAGCGCGGCGTGCGGCAGCGTCCGCGTCGCGTTGTCGTCGAGACGTTCGAGTTTCGCGTCGAATGTATTTCCGCGTCCAGCCACGCGCACACGCACGGCTCCGCCTCCAGCCGCGCGGAAATGCGGCTCGGCGTCCTGTCCCACGGCCAGTTTCACTTCGCGCCCGTTTGCTTCACCGACTCGCAGCACCTCTTCGCCGCGCCCGATGAACGCTCCCACTTTCTGCGCCAGCAAACGCGACGAAACACGTCCCGCGATGGGCGCACAAATTTGCAGCGTGCCCAAAAACGTCTCCAGCTCGCGCATCGTCTTGCGCACCGATTCCACACGCGCCTGCTCTGCTTGATACGAAGCCACATCGCCACGCGTGTAAGCCAGCCGCGCTCGCTGCGACTGCGCATCGAGATCGCGCCGCGCCTTCGCAAAATCGGCTGCGGCTTCATCATTGCGCAACTCCACAAGCAACGCGCCTGCGGCAACCACATCGCCATCGTGGGCGTGAATCTTTTCCACAAATCCGGGGCAGTCCGCGCGCAGCACATGCGTATCGCCAAACTCGACCACACCCGGCGCGACCACCGTCTTGTGATACGGCACAAACAACACCGCCGCCACGAATGCCAGCACCAGCGCCAGACGAATTCCCAACGCGGGTAAACGCCCCGCGCCACCGCGCAACGAATCCACCATCTGCCGCGCAAACCCGAATAGCGGAACGCCAATCCACATCACACCCGCAAGCACTGCGAACACCAGCCCGCCGCCACGCAGCAGCACACTCGCTCCCATCAAAATCCCCGCAAACACGATGAGTTGCCAAACCCACGCCGCCACGCCGTAGCCCGCGACAAACCATTCACGACGTGTGTGCGGACGATCGGGGCGCATGTTTTTTGCGCCGAGCAACAGCCAGCCACTCATGCGCGTGAACCATCCACGCCCGCGCGTCGCGAGATTCGGGATGCCGAGTAAATCACCCATCACATAATAGCCGTCGAATCGCATCAGCGGATTCACGTTGAAAAACAGCGTCACCATCGAGCCCATCACGATGGTATTGTGCAGCAGCGTCGCCACCGGCCCATCCGGCGTGCCGCTCCACCACAGCGCCGCGAGCGCCGCGAGAAATAATTCCACATACACGCCCGCGCACGCCACCGCGATGCGCCGCCACCGCGAAGCAAAGCCGAGGCTCGCCGTCGCATCCACATAGCCCATCGGCATGAGCAGGATGAAAATCAAACCCACCTCACGCACACGCGCGCCGAAATGTCGGCAGAAAATTCCGTGTCCGCACTCGTGAAAAATTTTCAACCCCGTCCAAATGAGCAGCAGCCACAGCCAGTTGTCGCTCGCAAGAATCCCATCGAAGCCATGCTGGAATCGCTGCCAGTCCACCGCCACATGAGCCGCGCCCGCGAGCATCACACCGAGCCAAATCAGAAATCCAACCCAGCCAAGCAGCGGTCGCATTTTCGTGGCGAGCCACGCAAAAAAACGATCCGGCCTCGCGAGCGGCACGCGCACCGTGAGTGGGTTCAGCATCGTCGCCGCACTTTGCCACGCACGCTGCCTGTGCTCGGCGTCGCTCGTCACACGATCGCTCTCGACGGCGAGAAGATGATTGTCCTTCAGCCAGCGCAACATTTGCAAAGCCTCGTGCTCCGTGAAGCTGTCGCCTCCGCCATCGCGCGCCAGCCGTGCGAGAATCGCTGCGACCGTCTGCGTGCCATCGAGCGAACGGAAGAATCGGTATTCGCCAAAGCCCACGCGAAAAAATCGCGACGATGCCGTATCCTCAATCACACACACGCGCTCCCCGCCCTGCTCCTGCACAGAAAAACTCAACCCATCGCGCAAGCGCGGTCGCAGCGATTCAAGTTCGCGGATGGAAAAGTTCATCGAAAATTGTGTGCTAGTGCCTGCGTTTGGAACTCACCAGATGTCTCAGTGCCGCTGAAGCCTCCGCTTTATTTTTCTCAGAAATCTGATGATACGGTAAGTGGTTGTCTTGATGGGATCGAAACAACACTAAATCGATCCATCGCAACGGCGACAGGAAGCTCCTGCAAATAGGATTGAGGACTGACTGGTGTTTCTCCGATGTCCCTCAATTCAGCGGCGAAAGCGATGCGTTGAATCGGCGTGGGAACGTGACCGGCGGCGTAGGCTGCGATTTGTTCGTAGCTCATTTCGACAATCCAGAAATCATCAGAAGACGGTGTTTTCGCTTCGGCATCTCGCAAATCCCAAGTCCTGCAATAGAGCGGATAATTCGACGCCTTTCGCTGCGTGCCAGATGCGCTTTTGGATTCTTCGGTCGCACGAAGCGTGAGCGACACATCGCGGCAGGCCCACGATTCGACAGCGGAATTCACGGGCGTGTCCCACGCTATGCAGATGCGGAGTTGAGGCGCGGTGGCAGCGGTCAGCCATGCTTTGGGAATCGGGATCCGCACGCGCAATTTGTCGCCAGCGAGTTCGGAGAACCCCTGCCAGAAAATCAATGCCGAATCGGGATGCGGCTGTCGGAGTCGTTCCGCGCTGGCTCTGCCGTAGCCGAGCGCGAGACCGGAGATGTCGCGATATTCCGACGGCAAGCGTGCGGCGACATCGTCCGCTGTGAGAGCGAGGATTGCTTTTGCCGTGCAAACATACGGGCGAATTTCGGGCGGGCAAAAGCGGCGCAACTCGGCAAGAACGAACGCCGCTTCCCTCGCGAGCAACGGCGCAGCGTGGGATGTTCCGAACACTTCCATCGCCTCGGCGATTGCGGACAAGGCCCACACTCCCAATCCGCTCTGCCTCTCGAAATTCTCGTCCGTGTTTCCAGCGGGAGCGCAGAAGTCCGGCTTGGGACTGCGTGCGAGCCCCGGCCCGAGTCTGGAAAACGGGCTGGGTGCGTTCTCGACCTCTGCCAACCCGGCGGAGGTGATTCGGGGATTCGTTCCACCACAAGTGAGGGCGTTGAAACAGCGTGAATACGAATAAAGCTGCCAGCGTTCGTCCGTGAAATGTCCGGGATAACGGTTTTCCGGGTTCGGTATGTTACCGGACTTCACGTTGCCTGCGGCGACCACGAGCAAAGTGTCTTCGTCAAAGACGAGATTGTCGAAGTCCTCCATTACTTTCAGCACCTGCCGGAAATACGCAGGGGCGGTCTCTTTCAGCGCATCCAGCGACCTTTCGGAGTCAAAGCTGAGATTGAAAACGCGGACATCCGGTGCGCCGTTGATGACGTTGCTCACCGCCGCCGCGACGCTCTCAGCGCGAATCAGAATCTTGTTGGCGTTGCTGCGTTTGTCCGCAGCGCGAACTTCAAAAAAAGAACACGTTGGCTGTGGCAAAATGTTGGAGTGCGCATTGAAATCCAAATCGCCAAAGACAACCCGTGAAGCGACGGATGAGCCGTGGTCGTCGTTGGCCGCATTCTCGCACTCAGGCGCGCGGACGATTCCCCTGCGCGAGCCGGAAAGCAGGCGGTGCAAATCCGGCACAGCCGTATCCACCACTCCTACGCATGGCAGCGCAGTGCTGGAAGCGGCGTATGCCGGAAGCTCCAACTGAAGAGCTGTCGCTGGCGTCTGCGAGGGACTGGAAAGCTCCGCGAAAATCGGTGGATGAATCGCCTGAATCGCTGCGAATTCCTCTGCCAGCGCGCGCACGCACGCGGCGGACAGCGTCGCCCGAAGCCAAAAGCGTCCGCGATAGCCGACTTCTTTCCCGCGAAGCTCGTTTCCGGGGAATTTCCGCAACGTCTGCTCAATGGCGCGAATGACGGCATCTGTGTCGAATGTCGTGAGAAACGGTTGGAACTTGATATGCGCAGCAGCCGGGCGCGTTCCGATTTCAGTGAGCCAAGACTCATCGAATTTTACTTCCGGCGGAACCCAGTCGAAAGATTCGATATTCACCCACTGCCCCTGTTGACGGTGATTTCCTTGCGGGAGATTCGCGAGGTCGGCACGCATCCGGGCAATTTGCTCAGGGAGCGCGTGAACCGTCGCCGTGCCGTTCGGAAAAACCTCAATCAGTTGCAGGCCGAGTCGGTCGAACGCCTGCGATTGGTCGCCAGCGAAAGACACCTCCTTCGTTTTTCGCCCGTCCACCGCATCCTTGGCAGTGGATGCTTTCGTCACATGCCGCACGGATTCAGCGACGATATAAAGTCGGCCTTTCGTGCTTGGATCAGTGGATGCAGCGGCCCTGCGTTCTATTCTCTCAAACGACTCAGTGAGCCGCACCGTCTTGCGCTGCCAGTCCACATCCAGAAAAGGCTGTTGCCTTCCGCCTCCACTTTTTTCCGGCGGAAGTTCGTGTCTTTCGTTGAGGAAGAAATGCCGTGGTTTGAAAACTGGTTGCGGCATTTTGAACTACTTCAGTTTCGCCAGCACCCGCCGCCTTGCTTCATCGGCGGTGAGTTGTTCGGCGCGGGCGTAGTTGCCGGATTTCGCGGCGAGGGGCGGGAGTTTTTTCGAGGGCGTGAAGCCGAGTTGCATGCAGCGTTTGCGGGCGAAGGCGGCGAGCTGTCTGGCGGTGGGCTTCGGGAAATTCACGGGGAGGTCGAAGCGGCGCCAGAGGGCGTCGTCGAGCGAGCGCGGGAGGTTGCAGGTGGCGATGATGAAGCCTTCCGGCGAGGCGTGTTCGAGTTCCTGCATGAAGGCGATGACCACGCGGTCTATCTCGCCGACTTCCATCGGCGTGCCGCGGCGTTTTGCCAGCGCGTCCACTTCGTCGAAGAGCAGCACGCACGGATTTTCGGCGGCGAAGCGGAAGACTTCGCGGAGGCGAAGCGCGGTCTGGCCGAGATACGCACCGATGAGCGCATCGAATCGCACGAGATACACCGGCAGCCCGACGAGCTGGCCGAGCGCGGCGGCGGTGGCGCTTTTCCCGCAGCCGGGCGGGCCATGGAAAAGCAGCCGCCAGCGGCGCGGGATGCCCTGCGCGCGCAGTTCGGCGCGGTGTTTCCATTCAGTGGAAAGTTCCGTGATTTCCTCGCGGAGTGCGGCGGGGAGTTCGAGCGAGTCGAGTGTCGTTGCGTTTGAGAGAAAGGAGACGCACTGCTGCGCGGTCACGCTCTGCGCGATGGGATGCGAATGGCCGGCGTGCCCCGGCGTGGCGTAGCCGTTGAGCGAGCCGAGCAGGTCGCGCGCGGCGCTGTGATTGCCTTTGTCCGCCTCGATCTGGGCGATGCGGCGCGCAGATTCCACGGCACGGGGCAGATCGTGCCCCGCGACTGCGCGGAAAAGTTCTGCGAGCTGTTTGGTCGTCGCCATGCGGTTTAATTAAACGATTCGTAGGGTCACCGCCACGTCAAACGTGAAGAATGAGCAATCTGCTCATCCGCCTACCACCATAGCGTCGTCTGCACCCATTCGATGAAGCGATGGCCGATGATCCACACGAGCGGACGACGGTCGCCCTCGATGGTCGCGCGGCCTCTCATGCCGGGGCGCAACTCGGGCGCGGTGCCGACGGTCGCTTCGGCGACGAATACGTTTTTACCATCGCGCTGCTCGCTCTGCGGATAGACTTTTCCCACGCGGCTCTCGCCGCTCCATCCGCTGTGCGCTTCGAGGCGGAAAGT
>JAYUIF010000203.1:0-9846 GCA_043766295.1 Spartobacteria bacterium
TCGTGCAGGAAGCCAGACTGCGGCAGGACGGCGGCGAGATCGTGGCGAGCGGTGAAATCGTCACGGATAAACGCGCAGACCTGCTGTTCAAATTCAGCCGCATCAACGTGTCGCCGTTGCTGCCGATAGACTGGCGCGCGCGCTTGCACGGGAATCTCGCCGGCGAATTCAACTTCGGAAAAGAACTCGGCAGCAGCGAAGCTCCGCCCGTGGTGAAAGGCAAAGTGCGCCTCGATAACGGCGTGATCGAAACGCTGCCCATCCTCAATAAAATCGCCGACTTTTTGAAGACGGAACAATTTCGCCGCATGGAACTCAGCCAGGCTTCCGCCGACGTGCGCTACGATGCGCAAGGCTGGCAGGTGACGAATCTCGTGCTCGAAGCCAAGCAACTGCTCGCGGTGCGCGGTGCGTTCACAGTGCGCGGCAAAGTGATAGACGGAACATTTGCAATCGGTGTGACGCCCGGCCCGCTGCAATGGTTGCCCGGCGCGCAGGAAAAAGTTTTTAACACCATGAAGGACGGCTATGCGTGGACGACCCTGCGCATCACTGGCACGACCGATAACTGGCACGAGGACCTCACGGATCGCTTGGCGATTGCCGCTGGAGAAGCGGTGCTGGGTAAAGTCACCGAGGCCGCAGGAGGTGCCTTGGACACGACGAAGAAAACTCTCGATGACGCAGTGGACGCCATTAAAAAGTTCGCGCCAAACGTGCCCAACGTGCTGGACCTACTGAAATAAAATCCCCGCGCTCAGCGTGCGAAAATCCTCCTCGGAAATCGGCCCCGGTTCCACGCCTTCGCGCAAGGCCGCACCTCGCGTCGAGCGCCGGACACGTCCGAGCCATGCAGCATCCAATGGCGCGGCGAGCAGATCGCAGTGCGTGGCTGCGACAGTGGTCTGATCTTTTTCACCAGTCGCGGAACCACGGCCTACGTAAAATCCTGCAAGCGCGAGCGTGACGCGCACCGCAGTCGAGCGGCTGTAGCTCGTGAGCGTGCAGGGTTCGCGCAAAACTTTGCGGAGCCGCGTGAAGTGCTCCAGCGTCCACAGGCCGGGATTCGCAGCAGGCGAATACGGATCATAAAGAATCGCGTGCGGTGCAGGCGCCGTGGGAATCGTGCGGAAATCTCCATCGTGAAAATGCCAGCCCACCGCACCGGCTCGCGCTCTGCCGACTGAAAGCAGCGCATCAATCGAAGGCAGCCACGGTGTGAGATAGTCGAGTTCCGCCGCGTGCTCGCGGGCAAACGCAAGCGGTTCGAGCGTGCAATCGAAACTGTGCAACTCGACATGCGCCGCCACATCGCGAAACGCCTCCAGCACCGCAACAGCATTCGCCGCCGCGCCGAGGCCGACATCCCAGATCACCAACGGCCCACGCATTTCCTGCGCACGCTCGACGAGTCGTGATTGCGCGACGTGCAACCCCTGCGCCTCGATCATCGGTCCGACCACCGGGTGAAAAGTTTCGCCATGCTCCAGCGAACGCAAACTGCGCGCACCAGACGCGACGGTGACGAGAGCGAAGGCCATGCTACGTGAGTGCCAGTGCGCAGAGCGCCGCGAAATAAATCATGCTCCCACGCTAACACGCGATGGGGCGGCCTGCGCAAGCTGCGCGCTTAATGATCCTCCGAAGTGACGTGGAGAATTTCCTCAAGCGTGGTGATTCCTTCCCTCGCCTTTTCGATGCCGACCATGCGCAAAGTTTTCATCCCTTCGCTGATGGCCTGATTTTTAATCACCGCAGCGCTTGCGCGTTTGATGATGAGACGGCGCACAGATTCGCTGACCGGCAGCACTTCGAGAATGGCCGCGCGACCTACGTAGCCGCGCCCTTTGCAACGCGAGCAGCCAGCGCCGCGATAGAAAACTGTGCCGTCGTCTTCGATGTTGAGCTTGGCGAGAATTTCCGGCTCGGGTGCAAATTCCTCGCGGCAGTTCGGACAGATGCGCCGCACGAGACGCTGTGCGCAAGTGAGGATGACGGAGGAGCTGATGAGGAACGGCTCGATGCCCATGTCGTCGAGACGGGCGATGGCACCGGCGGCGTCGTTCGTGTGGAGTGTGGAAAGAACCTGGTGACCCGTGAGCGCGGCCTTCACCGCGATGTCGGCGGTTTCGTTGTCACGAATTTCACCGATCATCACGATGTCAGGATCCTGACGCAGAATCGAACGCAGCGCTTCCGCGAAACCGAGGCCCACGTCTGCTTTCACAGCGACTTGGTTGATGCCGGAGAGCTGATATTCCACCGGGTCTTCAACCGTCACGATGTTGTAGATCGGATTATTCAGTTCGCTGAGAATCGTGTAGAGCGTGGTCGTCTTGCCGGAACCCGTCGGGCCGGTGACGAGGATCATTCCGTGCGGCGCATCTATGGCGCTCTTGAAAATGCCGAGCGTGTATTCATCGAGGCCCATGTTTTCGATGCTTCCGCTGAGCGCACCTTTATCGAGCAGACGAATCACGATCTTCTCGCCATAGACCGTAGGCAGAAGGCTGATACGCAAATCCACTTCCTTGCCGGAAACACGAATGCGGAAACGACCGTCCTGCGGCAAACGGCGCTCGGCGATGTCGAGGCCGGCGAGAATTTTGATGCGCGATGCGATGGGAAGCTGGAGTGCTTTTGGCGGCGAACTGGCTTCGATGAGTGCTCCGTCAACGCGATAGCGCAATTTCACTTCTTTCTCGAATGGCTCGATGTGAATGTCGCTCGCCTTCTCCTTGATCGCTTGGACGAGGATGAGGTTGACGATTTTGACGACCGGCGCATCGCCGCTGTCGGCTGCCATTTTATCGAGATCAATATCCTCCTTTTTGATCGTCACCACTTCGGCGGTCTGCGCCGCTGCTTCAGCGGCATCACGAAGCACCGCATCCATCGTAGATGTAGCCTGCCCGACTCCCGAGAGCGCCTCCGTGACGGCGCGCTCGGTGGTGATCATTGGAATGATCTCCATCTTCGTGCGCTGGCGGAGATCGTCGAGAGCGAGCACGTTGAGCGGGTCGGCCATCGCCACGAAAAGCTTGTTACCCAGCTTGCACACCGGCGCGAGTTTGTAGGCGCGCGCCATTTCCTTCGGCACGAGTTCCATGATGTGCTCGGGCACTCGGATTTTGCTGAGATTCACCGGCGGCGTATCGAGGCAGCGGCCCATGGAGATCACCATGTCCTGCTCGGTGACGAAGCTGTGGTCGGTGAGAATTTTCAGCAACCTGCCGCCCTGCTTTTTCTGCAAACTCATCGCTTCATCGAGCTGACTTGGAAGAAGAAGTCCGTCCTCGATCAGGACATCTGCAATGCGTTCGCCAAAAGATTTGATGCTCATGGTGGCTTAGTGTCTGTAGGTTTCAGCGAGCACTTGGAGGATGGAGGCCGGTGATGCGAGATGCCATTGGATGTTGTAATCCAGAAGTTGCTGGACGGCTTCCTTGCCAGCGGCATCGAACGGATTCGCGACGGCGATCATCATCGTGCGGGAAAGAATATCGAAGGGAACGATGAGCCGCCCGAGCGTCAGGCTCTCGGGGAGCATTTTCACGATCTGGCGATCCACATCGTAATTTTCGAGCGGGATGTAGGCGAACTTCGAGCGATCCAAAATGCCGCATATCAATTGCTCGGGATTCACGGAGCCGCGCGTCACGATTTCATCAATCAACGACGCAGCAGGCGAAGCGGACGCACGCTCTTTGTTTTTCTTCCGCACGATGCTGAGCGCCTGGAGCAACACGTCTTCCGGCACGAGACGGTGCTGGGTCAAAAATCTCACCAACGTATCGTGGCCGTCGTCCGCACCTTCCAGCCGGGCGGCGATGGTTTCACTATCCATCCCAGCGCCGGGCGATGAACTGCGCTCCGAGGACTGTGTCTTTTTGGTGGCCATCAGGCTGCCGCCATCCTGGACGACAGTCCGGAAATCCAAGGCGATGGGAGCGCCGTTCGCACCCGCCGCAGCGCTTTGCTGTTGTGAAGTCTGTAGCCGCGCCTCCACTTCGCCGAGTGCTGCGATGATCTCGGCGTTGTCAGGCTCTTTTTGCAGGATGCCCTCGTATTCCAGCAGTGCGGAGGAATACTGGGCGAGTTCCATGTAGGTGTCTGCGAGACGACGGGAGACGGCCAGCGATTCCGTGAGCTGGCCGACGCGCCCGTAGGCTTCCTTCAGGATTTCAAGACTCTGCGTATCCTGCGGATTGGCCTGCGTAATCACCTCGAACATCTCGATGGTCTGGCGAATTTGCTCCTGCTCTTCCGTCGAGATGGGTTGGTTTTGGATGGCTGCGGCGGTCATGGGCTTAAGTCACAACCGATATAGCCGAAACTGTGCCTCGGATGCGTGAGTCATCCTTTTCCTTCACGGAAAATTTTATTTGCCGTCCGTGCGACCCCTGCGTATCTCCGCCCGCACATGACGACTTACTGGCATCGGTGGCATCTATGATGGGCCTGCTCCGCGAAAGCGGTGCGGTCGTCGCCACTGTGCGTCGCCTTTTCCGGCCCGAAGATTTAACTACGAATCCTCGGGCTGTTTTATTTTTCCACACTCACTCACCACTCACACCATGATCAGCCAATTCAAATACAACGCCGACGGACTCATCCCTGCCATCGTGCAGGACGCAAAAAGCAAACGCGTGCTGATGATGGCGTGGATGAACGAAGCGAGCATCCGCATGACGCTCGAAAAAGGGATGATGGTTTATTTCAGCCGCTCGCGGCAAAAATACTGGCTCAAGGGCGAGACGAGTGGAAACACACAGCGCGTCGTGCGGTGGAGCGTGGATTGCGACAAAGACACACTGCTCTTTGAAGTGGAGCAAATCGGCGGGGCGTGTCACACAGGCTACGAGTCGTGCTTTTTCCAGGAACTCGATTCGCATGGCCTGCCGCGCACCATCGAGGAACAGCCGCTCTTCGATGCAGCGAAAACCTACGGCAACTGACAGTATGATTTCACAATTCACTCCAACACCTGCTGAGTTCCGCGAACTCGCAAAGCAGGGAAATCTCGTCCCGGTTTTCACCGAGTTGATCGCCGATGCCGAGACGCCCGTCGGCGCTTTCGCGAAGCTCGACGATGGCGGCTACACGTTTCTTTTTGAGAGTGTGGAAAAGAACGCGCAGACCGGGCGCTATTCCTTCGTCATCGTAGGGCCGCGGCTCGTGATGGAGAGCAACGGGCGCACGGTGAGCGTGACGGAAAACGGCGCGACCCGCACATTCCAAACACAACGCGATCCGCTCGCCGACCTTGAGGAATTGATGGCCCGCTACCGCTACGTGCCGCTGGCGGACGAGCCCGCCGAATTGCGCGCGCGCTTTGCAGGCGGCGCGGTCGGTTTCCTCGGATATGACATGGTGCGTTTCTTCGAGCCCACAGTGCCCGCGACTGCAAAGGACGAACTCGGACTGCCGGAAAGTTTGTTCGTGCTCGCGGAGAACGTCCTCATTTTCGACCATCGCACGCGCCGTCTGCGCATCGTCGCGAATGCATTCATCGAAGGTGACACGGACGCCGCTTATGCGCGGGCAATCAAAACCATTTCCGACATCGCGGCGCGTCTCGCCAAGCCGGCCCAGCTCGCGCCTTTCCCCATCACTCCCCCGCCCGCCCCGGCCAGCGCGACGAGCAACACCACGCGCGAGGAATACATGAGCATGGTGACGCGCGGGCAGGAATACATCCGCGCAGGCGACGTGTTTCAATTCGTGCCCTCGCAACGCTTCGAGACGGAATACACAGGCGACCCGCTCACGCTCTATCGCGCCCTGCGTTTTGTGAATCCGTCGCCCTATATGTTCTGCATGAATTTCGCCGGGCGCTTCTCGCTCGTCGGCAGTTCGCCGGAAGTCCACGTGCGTGCGGTGAATGGAAAAATCGAAATCCGCCCCATCGCCGGCACTCGTAAACGTGGAGCAACTTCAGCGGAGGACGACGCCAATGCCGCCGACCTGCTGGCCGATCCAAAAGAGCGCGCCGAGCATCTCATGCTCGTGGATCTCGCGCGCAATGACGTTGGCCGCGCGAGTGAATTTGCCAGCGTGCGCGTGACCGATTTCATGATCATCGAACGCTACTCGCACGTCATGCACATCGTCAGCAACGTCGAAGGCCGCCTCCGCCCCGACCGCACTGCCTACGATGTGATGCGCGCAACTTTCCCGGCGGGGACAGTCAGCGGTTCACCCAAAGTGCGCGCCATGCAGATCATCGCCGAGTTCGAGAAAAGCAAACGCGGCGTCTATGCGGGAGCCGTCGGTTACTTTGGTTTCGATGGAAACAGCGACTCCTGCATCGCACTGCGGACGGTCGTCCTCAAAGACGGAAAAGCCTACGTGCAAGCGGGCGCAGGCGTCGTGGCCGACAGCACTCCCGAAGGCGAATACAACGAGACCGTGAGCAAAGCGATGGGCATGATGGCCGCAATTGCACGGGCAAAAGCCGCGCAGTAATTCGATTTCCACAGTCGCTCTGCGGGAAATGATTGACCCATAGCGCCAGCCACTACGGTAGCCGTGGGTGAAGCGCAGCGAAACCCACGGATGAAAATTAGAAACAGCAAGCGCCGCGTAGTCATCGCGACGAGTTTGGAGTCCCGCCTTCAGGCGGTTGCCGACCCTTGCCGCTTGAAAGCGGAGAACGAATAATCTGACTCTCCCTTGGCGCTGCTAAAAACTGGCGATTTTTGTCAAAACCGCAGTTATTCGAGCTTAAATTGGTGATTTTTTAGCGAAAACCAAAGTCATTGACGCTCGCCGCAACCTCATTGGAGCGAAAACCAGAGTCATTGACACTCGCCGCAACTTCATTGAAGCGATAACCAAAGTCACTCGCGCTCTCCGCAGAAACTCTAGCGCGAAAACCAGAGTCACTCGCGCTCTCCGCAGAAACTCTAGCGCGAAAACCAGAGTCACTCACGCTCTCCGCAGAAACTCTAGCACGAAAACCAGAGTCACTCGCGCTCTCCGCAGAAACTCTAGCGCAAAAACCAGAGTCACTCGCGCTCTTCATGCTCTTCATGCCATTCATGGTTTCACCCAGTAGCCGCGCCATTCGCACAGGATTCACGGGATGTTTCCACCACCAAGACACCAAGGCACAAGCACCGCACAGGGTTTTAATTTGGAAGGCAGGAAGGCAGGAAGCGGCGGAAAAATAGACCAGTTAGCTAACAAACGCCCGCGCATCTCCAGAAAATCATCACCCTTCTTTGCGTCTCCGCGATTTTGCGCGAGGAAAATCCCGCCCGCCACCCGCAAGGTAGGACAAGGCACAGACAGATTATTTGCATTTCGATCGTCTCAGAAATCGCCAGTCAGTTCGTGGGGATGGACGCCCACCATTCACCATTCACCATTCACCACTCACCATGCTCCCCGCTCTCTGTGTCGTTAAAAAGCAGCGGCATCGCACCCGGCTGAGAGCGCGGGGGATTTCATGCGAACTATGTGTATTTCAGCACTTCTTCGATGGTCGTCAGTCCCTCGTAGATGGTGCGGAGGCCGTCGTCGCGGAGCGTGATCATCCCGAGTTCAATCGCTTTTTGCTTCATCACCACGGAAGGAGCGCGCTGGTTGATCAATTCGCGCAGCGGGTCGCTGATGTTGAGCAATTCGTAGATGCCCTTGCGTGAGCGGTAGCCGGTGTTGTTGCAGTAGTCGCACCCTTTGCCGAAAAAGAAGTTTTTGTCGCCAATCTCCTGCGGGGTGATCCCGAGTTGCGCGAGGACGCTTTCGCTCGGCTCGTAGGTCGTTTTGCATTGCGTGCAGATTTTGCGGATGAGGCGCTGGCCGAGCACGCCTTCGAGCGAGGCGGAAATCAGGAATGGCTCCACGCCCATGTCAATGAGTCGCGTGATGGCGCCGGGCGCGTCGTTCGTGTGGAGCGTGGTGAAAACCAAGTGGCCCGTGAGCGATGCTTGGATGGCGATTTGCGCGGTCTCTTTGTCGCGCGTTTCGCCGATCATGATGCGGTCGGGATCCTGACGCAGGAAGGCGCGGAGAACGCGCGCGAAAGTCAGATCAATGTTGTCGTTGATGGGCACCTGGATGATGCCTTCGATGTCGTATTCGACCGGGTCTTCGCAGGTGAGAACTTTGGAGTCCACCGTGTTGATCTTGTTGAGGCAGGCGTAAAGCGTGGTCGTTTTCCCGGAGCCGGTGGGGCCGGTGACGATGAAGATTCCATTCGGCTTTTCGATGGTGTGGAGCAGGTAATTGTAGATCTCATCCGGCATCCCGAGTGACTCCAAATCGAGCTGCACCGTGGTGCGATCCAACACGCGGAGCACGACGGATTCGCCGAACTGCGTGGGCAGCGTGCTCACGCGCAAATCCACCGGCCTGCCTGCGATGATCTTTTGAATGCGACCGTCCTGCGG
Source organism: Spartobacteria bacterium (assembly GCA_043766295.1). Taxonomy (GTDB): domain Bacteria; phylum Verrucomicrobiota; class Verrucomicrobiia; order Chthoniobacterales; family Chthoniobacteraceae; genus SXWH01. The sequence continues at coordinate 8,397 of JAYUIF010000203.1, forward strand.
GATGCGGCGCTCGGCGATGTTCAAATTACTCATCACTTTCACACGCGAGATGACCGGGTTTGCGAGGTGGCGTGGTGGTGGCGCCATTTCGTAGAGCGCGCCGTCCACACGATAGCGGATTTTGAACTCCGTCTCGAATGGCTCGAAGTGAATGTCGCTCGCACGATCTTGAATGGCCTGCGCGAGCACGAGATCCACGTAGCGGATAATCGGCGCGGCATTCGCCTCGTTCTCAAGCTCTTTGATGTCCAGTTCGCCGCCTTCCCTCTCGAACGAAATCCCGCCGCCAAGCTCTTCGAGAATGCTGTCGAGCGATGATGCATCCGAGCCGTAATATTTTTTGATCAAATCCTCGATTTGATAGATGGGCGCGACCACGGCCTGGATGTCCTTGCCGATGGAAAAGCGAAGGTCTTCGAGCGTCTGCTGATTGAGCGGGTCGCACAAGGCGACCGTCAGAATGTGGTCGTCGTAGCCGAGCGGAAATGCGCGGTGAAGCTGGGCAAGACCTGCCGGCAGCAGCTTGGTGATCTCGGGCGGCGCATCGTATTTTTTCAAGTCCACATATTCCGCGCCGATGGCGTCTGCGATGACTTGATAGAAGGCGGCTTCGTCGCAGACTTGGTAATCCACGAGCACTTCAACGAGACTTTTTCCGGTGCTGGCGACTTCCTGGAGGACATCATCCACGACTCCGCTATCCACGAGGCCGACATCTACAAAAAGGTTGAGGGTTTGTTTTACATTCATGGGAAAATATCAGTTTCGGGGTTCACGGCCTGCGAGAAGTTGTGCGGCAAGTTCCGGGTCTTGCGCTTTGGAAAAGACCTCTTCGCGGGCGATGATGCCACTCAAGTAGAGATCCACGAGCGATTGCTCGATGGTGAGCATCCCGTGCTTGGCACCGGTCTGGATCTCGGTCGCGATGCGAAAAGTTTTGTTGTCGCGGATGAGTGCGCCGATGGCGTGGGTGTTCGTCATCACCTCGAAGACAGCGATGCGGCCCGGCTTGTCTATGCGGGGGATGAGCAGTTGCGAAATGACGCCCTTGAGATTCGTCGAGAGCTGTATGCGGATTTGCTCCTGCTGGTGCGATGGGAATGAATCCACGATGCGATCCACAGTCCGCCCGGCACCGGTCGTGTGCAGTGTGGAGAAAACAAGATGCCCCGTCTCCGCTGCACGGATGGCCGTCTCCATCGTTTCGAGATCGCGCATTTCACCTACGAAAATCACATCGGGGTCCTGCCGCAACGTCCGGCGCAAACCCTCGGCGAATCCGGGAACGTCCCTTCCGATTTCGCGCTGATGCACCATCCCGAGTTGGTGCTCATGGATGTATTCGATGGGGTCTTCGATGGTGACGATGTGTGCGCCGACCTGCGTATTGATCGCGTGCAACATCGCCGCAAGCGTCGTCGTTTTCCCCGAGCCAGTCGGGCCCGTTACC
>JAYUIF010000204.1:0-9826 GCA_043766295.1 Spartobacteria bacterium
TCGAAAGCAACGCTTTGCTAAAGCGTCATACGGGTTAAACCGTATCGAGGGTTCGAATCCCTCCCTCTCCGCCACTCCAAAATCGGGGGATTCTGCGAGTCGAGCCTTGCCACACAGCGCACCACTCCCATACACCGCGCGCGTCACTTTCACCCCAACACCAAACATCACCGAACCGATCCGTATGAACACCAGCATCCGCAACAAACTTTTCATCATGATGGTTCTCGAATTCTTTATTTGGGGAGCGTGGCTGCCGAAGATTTTTGGCTACCTTCCCGCTATCGGATTCACCGGTAACGAACAGCTCGCCATCCTGCTCGCCTTTCCCGTCTCGGCAGTTCTCGGCATGTTCTTCAGCAACGAATTCGCCGACCGTCATTTCCCTGCGGAAAAGTTCATGGCCTTCAGCCACCTCGTCGCCGGTCTCGCCATTCTTTCCATCGGCTTCATCCATCCCGATGCCGCCACGGGCAAAACCTCGTTCTGGCCGTTCTTCATTCTGATGTCCGTCCACTGCCTTCTGTATGTGCCGACAATGTCCATCGCGAACACCCTTGCCTTTGCAAACATCAAGGACGCGACGAAGGACTACGGCTTCGTGCGAATGGGCGGAACCGTGGGTTGGATTCTAGCCGCATGGCCGTTCATCTTTCTGCTCGTGGATTGGGATAAAGTTTCAGCAGCAAAACCAGACGGCTTTGTCGCGTGGCTCGGCACCGCATTCGGCAGCCCGCTCGAAGGACAGAAGCTCATAGACGGCACACGCTGGACTTACATCGTCGCCGGCGTCGCTTCACTCATCCTCGCCGGATTCAGCATGACGCTCCCGAGCACTCCGCCAAAAAAAGGAGTAAAGGGTGATTCGCTCGCGATGGTGAAGGCGTTCAAAGTCCTCAAGCACCCGGTCATTCTCATCCTGTGGATCGTCACGCTCATAGATTCCTTCGTCCACAATACCTACTTTTTCCACACCGATACTTTTCTAAAGAGCAGCAGCGTCGGCATCCCTGCGAACTGGACTCAGGCCGTCATGAGCGTCGGCCAGATCGCCGAAATCCTGACGATGGTCATCCTCGGCGCCACGCTGAAAAAACTCGGCTGGAAAGCCACCATGCTCGTCGGCATCGCGGGTCACGCATTGCGCTTCACCGTTTACGCATTTCTGCCGGAGCACCAGTGGCTCATGATTACCGTGCAACTCATCCACGGCATCTGCTACGCATTCTACTTCGCAACCGTCTATATCTTCGTCGAAAAAGCCTTCCCGAACGACATTCGCACCAGCGCGCAGGGTCTGTTTAATCTCATGATTTTCGGCCTTGGCGACATCCTCGCGAAGATCTTCTGGATCTACTACGGCAATGAAAAATTCACCCTCGCGGGCGGCGGCATGGACTGGAAAAATCTATTCCTCATTCCGGCAGGACTAGCCCTGCTTGCCATGACACTCCTCGCTCTCGCTTTCCATCCGTCGAAAGAAATCAGCCCGAGCGGCAACGAGTCGCACTAGGCAAATCACCACGCGCTGCGCAATTCCTCCGCACTCCTCCCCTGCTCCCGCAGCGTGCGCAGACTGAGTGCATCGTGGCGTTTGGCGAGGCGCGTGCCGCTTTCATCCAAGACGAGCGGGCAGTGGTAAAATGCGGGCGCATTCCAGCCGAGTGCGCGATACAGCGCGAGCTGGCGAAACGTGCTCGTGATCAAATCCGCCCCGCGCACGACTTCCGTGATGCCCATCAGCGCGTCATCCACCACGCACGCGAGTTGGTAGCTCGGAAAACCGTCCTTTCTCCACACCACAAAATCGCCGAAATCCACACCCGCCACCGCACGCTGCGGCCCCGCGCATTCATCGGTAAATGCGAACGTCTCCCCGTCGTTCAAACGAAACCGCCAATTACTCCCCTCGCGCAAATTCGTCATTCGCAACATCCGGCAAGTCCCCGGATACACCGCCTCCTCCTCGCCCGCGTGCGGCGCGGAAAGCGCATCCGCAATATCGCGCCGCGAACATTTGCACGGATACACCAGCCCCGCCACACGCAGTCGCTCAAACGCCTCCGCGTAAAAATCCATCCGCTCGCTCTGGCGATACGGCCCCTCCTGCCATCGGATTCCAAGCCAGCGCAAATCCTCCATCGCAGCATCCGCAAACTCGCGTCGGCAGCGCGGCCCATCGAGATCATCCTCGCGATAAACGAGCACCCCATTCGCCGCCCGCTGCTGTGCGATCCAAAAAGTGCGCGCATGGCCGAGATGAAGGAAACCCGTAGGCGAAGGCGCAATCCTCCCGCGATATAAATCCGCCCCCGATGCTAGCTGCTGAATGTCGCTCACGTTTGGAGAAATCCCCCCGCCTACCTACGGCAACTCCTTGATCTGAATGTGCCGATACTCCATCTGCCCGTGATCCGCCTCCAGCCCGATGGGCCCGGTCGCCGGCAACTTCAGCGCGTCCTCCAGCACCTCGCCGTTGCAGGTGCAGTGCGCCACGCCGTCCTTCACCTCCACCACGATCACATTCCAATCCTGCGCCTTGTATTGCTTCAAATCCTTGTATGGCCCCGCCACCAGATAGTCGCGGCATTGGAGTTGCGGCTTGCGCAAAAAAATCCCACTGTCCGCATTCACCGAAGCGCGGAATTCGAGCTTCAAAATAAAATCCTTCGTGAACTCCTGCGTCGTCCACATCTGCCGGATACGCGGCCCCTTCTTCTCATCGAAATCATTCACCACGATGCACCCATCCTTCGCCGAGTAACGCCCGTCGCGAGCCTCCGTCTTCCCGTCAAATTTCTCCCCGCACACGTAGCCCCATCCCGAGAGATCCTTCCCGTTGAAAAGACTCACAAACCCCGGCTCCGGCGTGAAGTCCTCCGCGCGCACGGCTACGACTACGGAGAAAAGAAGGGCGGTGAGTAAAAGTGCGTTTTTCATCGAGTGAATGACCCGCACCTTGCCGCGCTCTTATGAAGAAAGCGAGCGAGCATAGTGCGTGGCGGTGCCGTCAGCGATAAAGCCGAACCTCTCGTCCATTCATCGCCTGCCATACACCGCCTCTGCAATATGACTTACCAACGTAATCAGCCACCAAAGAAAGAGCGTCATTAAACCGAACGAAAGCAGACTAAAAAAAGTGTAAGGCCCGTCATTTCTGAAAAAATGAGTCAAGGAAGGAACCCAATTTGAGACAATCATTTCTCCATTGATGGCTTCATCAGGGATCATGTTTGGGGTAATAACCAAAGCCACGGCAAAAGCCCGAACAAGTCGCATCAACCAAGGCGGCTTGATGCAACGTTTTGCTGCAAACCAGATGAGGACGGAAATCGGTATGCCAAAGACAAAGACCAACATGAAAGCATTCCAATCAATGCCTTCTATCGTCATATAATGGGGCTCTTCAACATAGCTCAACATAGGGATGCGCCATAATGACGTCAGCATGGCTGGTAAGGCGTTGGCATTGCGAGCGCAGGAGAGCAAGTTTGCGCTACACTGGCAATGTGAAAGCAGGCGAAATAGACGGCTTTGCCAACGTCGGCTGCGGCGAAATCGGCTGTGTAGGGCGTGCGCGATTCCATCGCGAGGAAATCCATGTCCTCCCGTTCCACGGGGGCGGTGCGGACGATTTGTTGCGGCTTTCCAATACAAACGGGAAAACCGATCGTTTGTTGAATCCTTGGTGCCTTTGCGCCTTTGTGCGAGGCATCAAGATAGCCTTACCCCATTGGGGTCCTAGCCCAAGCGATAGACGATGCGGGCTTTGCTCAAATCGTAGGGGGACATTTCAATTTTCACGCGGTCGCCGGTGGTGAGGCGGATGAAGCGTTTGCGCATTTTGCCCGAGATGTGGGCGAGCACGAGGTGCTTGTTGGCAAGCTCGACGCGGAACATGGTTCCAGCGAGGACGGACATGATTTTACCTTCGGTTTCGATGATCTGTTCAGCAGCCATAGATGATAATTAGTGGCCGTGTGGGCCGTGACACAAAGTTTGGCGGGGTGACATTCCCAGCCGGGTTAAAAGCTTTCCAAGAAGCGCTCCGAGCGACACAGGTGCCGAACGAAGGGGCGAACACGTAGCGGCTTTCGCAGCGAACGCAAGCTCTCGCACGCCGGATTTGTGATTACTTCACCACGTTGAAGTCCGCGTCGTAGCGAATGACGGCGCCGATTTTCTCCAACTCGGGCGCGACTTGTGCGGCTTCGCCGACGACGATGATCGCGACATCTTCCGTGCTGAGATATTTTTTCGCCAGCTCCGTCACCTTCGCGGCGTCCACTGCTGACATGCGCTTTGCATACGTTTTGTAGAAATCGGCGGGCAGTCCGTAGAACTCAATGTCCTGCACGCGCGTCGCAACGCGCCCGGCGTTTTCGAGCGAGAGGAGGTAGTTGCCGACGTTGTATTGGCGCTGCAATTCCAACTCGTCTGCGCCCACGGTTTCGTCGCGCATCCGCTGCATCTCGGCGAGGATTTCCTTCACGGCGGGAGCGGTCACGTCGTTGCGCGTCTCGGCGGTGGCTTGGAAATAGCCGGCATATTTATTGTAACCAAACGCGCTGCTGCTGCCGTAGGTGTAGCCGTGTTTTTCGCGGAGATTTTGAAACAGCCGCCCGCTGAATCCGCCGCCGAGGATGCTGTTCATCACATTCATCTCCGCGAGATCCGGGTTGTTTCTCTGCGGGCCTTGCAGGCAGACGATGACGTTGCTCTGCACGCTGCCGGGCCTGTCGAGCAGATGAATCGTGAGCCCTTTCAACTGCGTGACGCCGCCGCGTTTCAGCATCGGCACGTCTTTCTTTTCCCAAGCGCCAAATGCCTTTTCGATCTTCGGCAGAATGTCCGCCGCCTTCACATCGCCGACGATGGCGAGGCTCGCATTGTTCGGCGCAAACCACATCGCATGAAACGCCGCGAGGTCATCGCGCGTGATCGCTTGCACGCTCTCGGGCGTCGTGATTTGTCCGTAGAAATGCCCCGCGAAAAGCACCTTCGTCATCAATTTTCCCGCGAGTGCGGCGGGGTTTTGCTTCTGCGCTGCGAGCGAGGAAAGCGTGCGCTTCTGCTCCTTCGCAAACTGCTGCGCCGGGAAAACGGGATGCATCACGGCGTCGGCGAAAAGCTCCAGCAATGGGTCGGTGAATTTCACCAGCCCGCTCGTCGCCACGCTCGTCGCGTCCGGCCCTGCGCTGGCTTCGAGCGTCGCGCCGAGCGAGTCCACCGCTTTCGCAAATGCCTCCGCGTCCAGCTTCGCCGTGCCACGATTGAGCAGGCTGGCGACGAAGTCCGCCTTGCCCGGTTTATCGCCATCGAGCGCATCGCCCGCCTTCACCATGAGGCGCAATGTGATCGTCGGCATCCGGTCGTCCTCGATCACAAAAATCTTCAGCCCATTCGGCAACACCATTGTGGTGAAATCCGGGAACGACGCCTCGGGCGCTGGCCCCGGCTCGGGCTTCTTCGTGCGATCCACCTCCGCGTGCAGTGCGGGTGTGAAAATGAGGAGTGTGAGAAATGAAAGAATGCGGCGCATGGCGAAAAAAGATTGGAGATTTATAAGCTACTTCTTTGTGGGGACGATGACGGCGTGTTTGCGTTTGCGAAGGTCTTCTTCGCTTTGTTCCTTCGGCGCGGTGGGCGTCGCGTCCGATGGCTCAAGCTTCGGCTCCGGCGGCGGGTAGTGGAGAATATACACTTTGTCGGCGACGAAATATTTCTCAGCCACGCGCTGAAGGTCGGCGCGTTTCACTGCGAGATAGCGATCCAGTTCCTTGTTCACCTCCGCCGTGCCGCCGTGGAAAAGATGCGCGTTCGCAAGACTCTTCGCGCGGGCAAGCATCGTGCCGTTCTCGTTCGCAATCTCGTCCTCTTTTTGATTCAGCGCCTTCGCAAACTCCTCTTCGCTGACACCCTCGGCTTTCACTTTCTCCACTTCCTCGGTGATGAGTTTGTCGAGTTGCTCCAGCGTGACGCCGCGCTGGCCCGTGGCGAAAACGCCGAGCACTCCCGCTTTTTCAAACAACATCGGGAAAGCCTCCGCGTTCAGCGCGACCTGTTCTTTATCCACGAGCCGGCGATACAGCCGCGAACTGCGCCCGCTCGCCATCACGTTCGCGAGGAGGTCGAGCGCGTAGGAATCCGGGTCATTCATCGCGCAGGCTTGCCATGCGTGAAGCGAAGCGGGCAGCGGCGTTTTGTCTTCCTTCACGTCGAGCGTCAGCGGGCCTTTCGGCAGCGTCATGCTCACCTCAGGGCGCGGCGGCGGCGTGCCTTTGGCGATGTCGCCGAAATAATCCGCCACCAGCTTTTTTGTGTCCTCGATGTTGATGTCGCCCGCGATGGCGAGCGTCGCGTTGTTCGGCAGATAGTATTGTTTCCAAAACTCGCGGAACTCTTCGATCTTCGCCTGATCAATATATTGCACCGAGCCGATGGGCGTCCACGCGTAGGGCGTGTCCTTGAGCACGAGCCCGCACAGTTTTTCATAAAGCGAACCGTAGGGCTGGTTGTCGTAGCGCATCCGCCGCTCCTCTTTCACCACTTTGCGCTGCGTCTCCACGCCCGCTTCATCAACGCGGTTGTGCATCATCCGCTCGCTCTCGATCCACAGCGCGAGCTTCAATTGATTCGATGGCAGGCTGAAAAAATAATCCGTCCGATCAAACGACGTGCTCGCGTTAAGAATGCCGCCCGCGCCGGAAACATACTTGTCTATTTTCGAGCGCGGAATGTTGTCGCTGCCCTCGAACATCAGGTGCTCGAAAAAATGCGCGAACCCCGTGCGATCACTCCGCTCGTCCTTGCTGCCCACATGATAAAGCACGTAGCTCGCGACCACCGGTGCGGCGTGATTTTCATGCAGGATCACGTGCAGTCCGTTCGGCAGATCGTATTCGGTGAAAGCGAGCGGCTTCAGCGCGATGGCGGTGAGAGGCAGTGAAAGTGCGCAGGCGAGGACGATGGTTCGGAACATGGCGGCGGATGAGACACGCGATGGGCATCCGTGTTCAAGCGTCATCGCAAAAAGAATACGCGCATCGGCAACGCACTTGCCGCGCAGCCCGCCAGCCACTTAGCGTCCGCGCCTCATGTTGACGCTCGAAAAATTTACCATTGGCGTAGGCGACCGCTTCGCCCACCAAGCCAAGGCCCAGCTCCACGCCTGCCAGCTCATCGCTGCGGACGGCGTGGAAGTCATTCCCGTTTGGAACAAATCCAATCGCGAACACACCTTCATCGGCAGCGAACCCGCATCCGTGCTCGCCGCTGCGAAGTCCGCAGTCGAGACGCTCGGCTGGGAGAAAGGCTGGCACGTGGACGCCGATCACATCCGTCTCGAAACTGTGGATCGTTTTCTCGATGCGTCGGATTTTTTCACGATTGATGTCGCCGACAGCATCGGCCAGCCAGCGGATGCGAAGGACGTGCAGGCGTTCGTCATGCGGCATTCGGAACTCATCGGCACGCACAACATCACCGGAGTGAGCGCGCCCTTTCACACCACCGAGGAAGACATCGCACGCATCGCAGGCAAGTATCTCCGCGCCGCGCACGACGCAGGCGAAATCTACCGCCACATCGCGCGCAAGATCGGCAAGCGCCACTTCATCGCCGAAGTCTCGATGGATGAAACCGACACGCCGCAAACGCCGCCGGAATTGCTCGTCATCCTCGCCACACTCGCCGATGCGCGAGTGCCCGCGCAGACCATCGCGCCGAAGTTCACGGGCCGCTTCAACAAAGGCGTGGACTACGTCGGCGACCTCGCGCAATTCGAGCGCGAGTTTAACGACGACCTCGCCGTCATCGCCCACGCCGTCGCGCTCTACGGCCTGCCGAAAAATCTCAAACTCAGCGTCCACAGCGGCTCGGATAAATTTTCCCTCTACCCCATCATCCGCCGCGCCCTCGCACGCACCGGCGCGGGCGTTCATGTGAAAACAGCGGGCACCACCTGGCTGGAGGAATTGATCGGCCTCGCCGAAGCCGGCGGCGACGGCCTCGCGCTCGGCAAAGAAATCTACGCCTACGCCCTCGAACACGTGGACGAACTCTGCGCGCCCTACGCGAGCGTCATTGATATTGATCGCGCGAAACTCCCCTCCTCCGCCATCGTCAACACATGGAGCAGCGCGCAATTCGCCAACGCCCTCCGCCACATCCCCAGCCATCCCGAATTCAACGCCAGCCTCCGCCAACTCCTGCACGTCTCATTCAAACTCGCCGCCAAAAAAGGCGCGACCTACCTCGACCTGCTAAAAGCCAACGAAGCCATCGTCGCGAAGAACGTCACCGAAAACCTCTACACCCGCCACCTCCGCCCGCTCTTCGTGGGCTGAGCCGCAGTCTTCCGCACGTAGCAGAACGCACCAGAAGGCTGCTTGCCTGAAGAACGCTTTTTGCTACCCTTCCTAAACTATGCCAGCACTCTTCATCAAATCCTTTCCCGAAGACCTCCACGCTAAACTACGGCAGTTTGCTGCAGCCCACCGCCGGTCAGTCACGCAGGAAACCATCCACCTGCTCGAAAGCGCCATCGCTGCGGAGAAAAAAACCGCACCTGCCATCACCGATGGGCAATCGAAGTGGGCAAGCCGGAAGCTCCTGCCCGAATACGAAGCCATGATGAAAGCGGGAGCCTTTACAGGCGGAACCGACTCCACCCAGATCATCTCAGAAGAACGCGACGCCCGATGACCGTCGCCTATTACGACACAACTTATCTGCTCAAACTCCAGATGGCCGAGGCCGGGACGCCCGAAGTCCGCGCCCACGCCGCCACGGTGTTCGAGATTCACTCCGCCCAGCACGGGCGCGCAGAATTTGCGTCCGCCGCATTCCGCAAAGTGCGTGAAGGGGTTGCCACTCTCGCGGACTACCAGCGACTCATCACTCAATTCAACGCCGACATCGCCGCAACCACCATCCGCCTCCTCCCCCTCACCGACGCCATCCTCGACCGCGTGGAAGCCGCATTCGCCACCGCCCCAGCCACCACCTGCCTCCGCGCCGCCGACGCCCTCCACCTCGCCACCGCAGCGGAACACGGCTTCACAGAAATCCACTCCAACGACAAACACCTCCTCGCCGCCGCCCAGCTTTTCGGCCTGCGCGGGGTGAATGTGATTCCATAAACCTCGTGCGCGCGAGTGCGCCGCAACGAAATTGGCGCAGCAAGCGCATCTGTAAACTCGCCGCCAAAAAAGGCGCGACCTACCTCGACCTGCTCAAAACCAACGAAGCCATCGTCGCCAAAAACGTGACCGAAAATCTCTACGCCCGCCACCTCCGCCCACTCTTCGTGGGATGAGGTGCAGTTCAACTGGCTTTCTTCTTAATCTGCGGAATCTTCGGTTAAATCAGTGTTTTCTCAGCGCTTCAGCGGTTCCTTAGTCGCAGCCTTGGCAGCCTTGGCGGCTTCAATTTCTTTCAAGATTTCCTTACTCCGCTGCTGTGCGGTCAGCGTCCCTTCGCGCCCGAGGCGGGCCTCATAGATACCACGGCTTTTGACTGTCTGCTCACCGCCTGCTGCTGCTGCAATGTTAAACCAAGCGAGTCCCTCGATTTCGTCCTTGGGCACACCTAGGCCCTCGGCATACTTCACGCCGAGGTTGTGTTGAGCGCTAGCGTCTCCCTGCTCCGCAGCCTTCCGATACCATTCGGCACCCTTGGCGGCATCCTCCGGAACGCCCACGCCATATTCATACATCGAGCCGAGGCGGATCTGAGCTTCGACGCAGCCTTGCTCGGCGGCTTGCTGATAGAGCCCGACCGCTTTAGCGATGTCGCGCGGGACGCCCCGGCCCTCTTTAACCAT
>JAYUIF010000205.1:0-1634 GCA_043766295.1 Spartobacteria bacterium
TTCGTCGCCTTGCCGACGCCCCAATAGTCCTTCATCTCGCCGCCATTTGTGAGCAGGAGATTGCACGCCTTCGCCGTGTCCATGCTGCTCCCGCCACCGAGGCCGACGAAAAGATCCACCTTCGCGGCCGCCGCGGCTTCCATGCAGCGCCGGACATCGCTGGTCGTGGGATTTTCATGCACACCGTCGAAAATCGTCACAGCGACACCCGCCGCTTCCATCGCAGCGCGCGCGTGCTCGGGGTGTCCGACGGCGGCGATGCCTTTGTCTGTGACAAGCAGCGCGCGACGTGCGCCAATTTCCACCGCGAGTGTGCCGATTTTTCCCAGCGAACCAGCGCCGAAAACTATCCGCGTGCGAGGATGCCAGTCGAAAGGCGCTGGCGGTGGCGTGCCGAAAATGGAGCGATGTTGCATGGTTTGGAGGCAGTTCGACGCTGCGAACCGGGCGGATGTTCAAAGCCGGGTTTCGCGCGGAAAATTAGGTGACCATTCGGTAATCGCGCTCTGAAAAGCGATCTTCCTATGAATGTTGGATGCTTATCCGGTTGCTTGACAAACCGAGCGCGTTGAATGGCGGGGTTCAGTTCGGAGTTCCGCGTTTACGCGGTTTGGAACCGCCTGAACGCGGAACTCCAAACTCTTTTGCCAACTAAGGAACCGCTGATTTAATCCACGAAAGGCACGGAAGGACACGGAAAGGGTGTTGTAGGCGTTAGTCTCCGGGCAGAAAAATCACTTTCCGTGTTCTTCCGTGGACATCACCTCGCTTTATTCAGCGCTTCCCTAACCGGATAAGCAGGGAACATTCAACATCCAGCATCCAACCAAGGCCCCTCGCAGGCACCAACGATGCTTTGTCTCTCTGCAAATATCCTCCCATGTCACGTCTGTTCTCCATCGCACCGGGCATTTCCAGCTTGCACCTGGGCTCCTCATTCCTAAGCTGGAAGGAATCCCTCACATGAAATCCGCCAAGGGTTTCGCTGCATTCGCCTGCCTCTTGTGCATGGTTTTCGCGGCGACCGCCCAGACCTCCCAGCCCTCCTATCAAAGCAGCACGGATTTCGCCCGTTATGCGATGAAGCTCCGCGAGGAATCCATCCTCCGGCTCGAGCCCCAGGTGATCGTCCCCACGGAGTCGAACAAGGACGGCGTGCGCGGGCTCTATCCGTGGAAGTTGAACATCGTCTCGACGGTCTTCTGGGTCGGCGAGCAGGCGGGCCAGAACAACCCCGTGCATAATTTTTCCAGCTCCTGGGATCTGAACTGGTGGCGCACCTACGGCGGCTTCGACAACCCGAGTGCCGAGGGCCGTCGGAGGCTCCCCGACGGCGGCACCATCCCGGCTGCATTCGTCCCGCAGCAAAATCCATTTTACGTCGCGCTCCCGTACAACGACGTCACCCAGGGACGCCACAAGGCGGAGGCGCGCAAAGTCATCCCGTGGTTCACGACCATCTTCGAGCAGGAGGGGAAATCCGTCTGCCGCGACCGCTGGATCATGATGCGCAAAGGCACCCGCGTCTGCTACGCCCAGTGGTCGGATTGCGGGCCGTTCCGCACCGATCACTGGGCATATGTCTTTGGAAATGAGCGCCCCCAGTGGAATCTCAACCGCGGCGCCGGCTTGGA
>JAYUIF010000206.1:0-9810 GCA_043766295.1 Spartobacteria bacterium
GCGGCATCCTCGGCATTGTCGTCGTCACCTTCGTGCTGTCGCGCCGCTGGCGCGTTTCGTGGACGAGCATCGGCGACTCCCTCTGCGTCGTCGCGCCTGTCGGACTTTTCCTCGTGCGCTGCGCGAATTTCATCAATGGAGAACTCTACGGAAACGCGACCGACGCCGCGTGGGCCGTGCAATTTCCCACGGAGATGAACGACTCGCGTTTCGCCGCCGTGGCTGACCGCGCCTACGCCGCGCTCACGCCGCAGTGGGAAACGATTGCGAAATACGGCGACGCAAAGACTGGGTGGATCGATCAGACCATCGAAGCCTCGCGCCACGAGCCCGCCGTGCGCGCCACGCTCGCCACCGTGCTCACGCCGCGCCATCCCTCGCAGCTTTACGAAGCGCTGCTCGAAGGCGCGCTCCTTTTCGTCGTGCTCTGGCTCGTGCGCACGCGCTGCCGCGTCCCGCGCGGGATGCTCACCGGATTATTTTTCATCCTCTACGCCGCCGCGCGCATCGCCGGGGAGGTCTTCCGCGTGCCCGACCCCGCGTGGAGTGTCGGCGGTTTTTCGGCGGGGCAATTTCTCTCGCTCTTCATGTTCGGCATCGGCGCGGCGTTCATCGTGTGGTCGCTGCGGACGCGGCAGTTCGAGCGCGCGGATAGTTCAGCATGAGTGTGAGCGAGGAGGGAGGCGCTGAAATTCCCACCGGTTTTCGAGCGTGCGAAAGTTTGGAGAAAGCAGGCTATGCAGTCTCGACGATCACGCGCATTCCGTCCGTGCCGGCGACGCGCACTTTGGTGCCGATGGTGATGTAGTCTCCGTTGGTGACGACGTCGTGGACATTCCTGCCGAAGATTGCTTTTCCCGATGGGCGCAGGGTGGTGGTGGCGGTGCCGATGTCGCCGACTTGGACGCTGAGGTTTGCGAGCGGGATGGTGACAGCGGGGCCGCCCGCAGAGGCGGTGCTCAAGACGAGACGGCGGAAGAGGGAGGTCTTCGGCAGGATTTTTGCAAGCAATGCGATGGCGATGCCGCCGCCGACCATCGCGATGACGATGTTGAGCATCGGGAGTTTGAGTTCCTCGCTCGTGGGAAATGCGGGGGTGCCGGGCCAGTGATCCACCATCGCCCAGACGAGAGAGCCGAGCATGAGGAGGACGCCGACGAGGCCAGGAATGATGGTGCCGGGGTGGAGAAAAATTTCCCCAATCACCAGCGCGAGGCCGATGAGAAATACGACGACGGATTCCCATCCCGCGAGCCCGGCGATGAAGTGCCCGCCAAAAAACAGACCGAAGCAGATGAGCGAGGTGATGCCGGGGATGCCAAAGCCGGGCGCTTTCATTTCGATGTAGCCGCAGGCGACTGCGACGATGAGGAGCAGCGGGGCGAGGGTGGTGATCCAAAATGCAATCGCTTCAAAGCCGCTCGGCTCGATGTGGCGCACAGTGCCGGTGAGTCCGGCGACTTTCAGCAGCGCATCGAGATCCTCGGCGGTGCCGGCGGTGAGGAGGGGCTGGCCGTCGTAGAGTTTGGCGGCGTCGGCGGCGTTGAGGGTGAGGAGGGTATCCTTGGTGTCCACGCTCACGTCGCCGCGTTTCACTTCGCTTTCCTTGCGCACAAATGCCTCGGCAATGTCCTCCGCGTGGCCGCTCGCCTTTGCTGTGCCGCGTGCCTTCGCAACGACCATCGAGGTGCTTTTTTCCTTCATCGTTTCCTTTAAATCCTCGCCCTCGCCGCCGACAACTGCGGATGCGCCGATGACCGCGCTGGGGTGCATGTAGATGCGTTTCGCTGCGAGCGAAATGAGGGAGCCTGCGGAGATGGCTTTCGTATTTACGTAGGCGATGGTGGGGATGCGTGTGGCGAGGAGCGCGTCCATTTCCTCCATCGCGGTATCCACGCGCCCGCCGAAGGTATCCACATCGAGCACGACGGCGCTGGCGTTGGCGCGCTGCGCTTCCTTGAGCGCGCGGCGGAGGAAGTAGAATTGCGCGGGAGCGACTTCTCCGTGGAGCGGAATGATGAACACGGGGCCGGCGGGCGTGCTAATCGTGGTGATGGTGGGCGTGCTGGGCGGCGCGATGGTGGGCGTGCTGACGGGCGTGCTGACGGGCGTGCTGGGGACGGGTGTCGTTTTATTTACCGCCATCAGTGGACTGACGAGGAGCAACAGGAAAATGAGACAGAGCCGTGTTTTCATGGCGGGAGGATCGTCGCAGTCACTTGATGGCTCAAGTGAAAACGCAGAGTTGCACGCAGGGACGTTGCGGATATTTTCGCGCGCTGTGTTTCATAAAATTTTCCGTTTGCTCAGCGTGGTCGTGGCGATGTTCTTCGCGGCGTGCGCGAAGGATCGCATCCACACGATGGTCATCAGCGTGCCGGAGCAAAGGATGGCGCTGTATGCGAAGGGCGAACTGATGCGCGTGTATGATGTTTCCACGTCGCGCTTTTGCGTGAGCTGCCGGCCCGGAACGAATGGCACGCCGCTTGGCCGGCACGAGATCGCGAAGAAGATCGGTGGCGGCCAGCCTGCGGGGATGAAACTCAAGAGCCGCAGGCCGACGGGCGAAATCGTTCGGGTGAATTCGCCGGGGCGCGACCCCATCGTTTCGCGCATCCTCTGGCTGGAGGGGATGGAGCCGGGGAATCGCAGTTCGTATTCGCGGATGATCTACATTCACGGCACGCCGGAGGAATGGCGCATCGGGCATCCCGCGAGCTTCGGCTGTGTGCGGATGCGTTCGCGGGACGTCATCGAGCTTTTCGACATCGTCGGCGAAGGCGCGGCGGTGGACATCGTGGATCGTCCGCTCGATTTGCCGCAGACGGAGCCGTCGGTCGCGCAGGTGGCGCGCTGATCTTTTCGCGCTCAGCGCGAAATGTCGTCCTGATCCAGTAGGCGAAAGCCGCTGGAGCGGAGGACGGATTCGGCGCAGTCGTTGTCCTCGACGTGGAGCGCGAGGACAGGGTTGTCGTTCGGTCGGTTGAGCAGCGCGTAGGAGCCGAAGATATTCACCTCGGCGGCGAGCAGCGCGGAGAGGAGTTCGCCGAATTGCGCGGCTTCTTTCAACTCGGCCACGACGAGGTGGCACGAGGAGTAAGCGATGTTGTTGAGATGGAAGACGCCCTCGACGCTCTCCGGGTCGCTCACGACGATGCGAACGATGGCGGTGTCGGCGCTGGATTCGATGCTCGTGGCGAGCACGGAGACATGGTGCTGGCCGAGGATGCGCACGATGTCCAGCAGCGCGCCGACTTTGTTGTGGAGGAAAATGCTGAACTGCACGACGGGATGACGGCCCGGCTTTTCTGCCGTCTCGCTGCGCTTGGTAGGCGGTAGTTCTGCGGGCATTTATTTGTAGGAATACACGAGCGCGAAAGCGGTGGGCTGGCCGTCGAGTTCCTCGACTTTTACGATGTAAGGCCCGCTGCTCGTCGGAGCAAAACCCGCTGCTGCGCGAGCGCCATCATCATGCCGCTCGAACACGACCGGCTTTCCGCTTTCGTCGAAAATACTGACGGCGACTTTCTTCGCTTTGTCCGTGGTGCCGAGGGTGAACCAATACTGGTTGCCCGCGTAGAGATTCACTTGCACGAGCTTCGCCTCGCCGGGTTTGAAAGTGCCGCTCCAATGACCATCGCGCAGCTTGAAGCCGTCGTTGCTCCACGCGCCCGCGAGATCGAGCGCGATGCGGCGTGCGGCCACGCGGTCGTCGTCCGGCGATGCGGTGAGTGTGGTGGCGAGAAATACGAGCGCGAGGGCGATGTGTTTCATTTGGTGGAGATGATCTTCATGGCGCTCGATGCGAGTTCGGCGAGCTTCTTCACGTCATCCTCGCCCGGCGTGTCTGTGGCGCTGAATGTGATCACTTTTTTGATCTCGATGAGTGCTGTGCAAACTGCGGATACCACCGGCGTATCGGTGAGTTTTTTTGGCATGGCACCGAGCTGCTCGATGAAGTGCCCGGCGACCGCTGGCTGCCGCAGCACCCGCGCTCCCGCCTCACTATAATGTGCCGAAAAATAACCGCTCACGACCTCCGTGCCGCGCAGCCATCCGCCGAGCATGACGAAGATGACCAACTCCTGATCCTGATGCGCGCGCATCGCAGTGACGACTTCGTTTTGGGTGGCTTCGAGTTCTTCCTTGAGGGTGTCCCACTTTCCCTTCTCGGCGAAATCAATGATGCTGTTGCCTCGGTTGATCAGGTCTTGTTCGACGCCGAGTCCTTTCGCCATGGCCTTGATGTCCTTGGCAACATTCTTCACTTGCTGCGCATCCTGGGCCTCGACGGCGAGGTAGCCGTCGGCGATGAGCGCGCCGAGGTTGAGCGCGATTTGCTGGCGGCTGGTGAACGAACCCGATGGCGACTTGCGCAACATCGCGCTCCAGTCCGGCTTTCCCTGCTTGCCGAGCGCCGCGAACAACTCGCCGGGCATGGGCATGGAAATGACTTCGCCGCTCGCAACCGAGGCGATCTCATCTTTGGTGAGCGGCGCGGGTGCGTCGTCCGCGCGCAGAGCGGTTCCGCTGGCGAAAAGTGCGAGTAGCAGGGAGCGACGAAACATTGCGGGAAGCTACGGGCGACGGGTGACGAGTGACGAGTGGAAATTTCCATCGTGTGTTTGAATGTTCGCGACTGAGAGTTGCGCCCGCACAGAAACTGCGCTCGCACTTTCCGCGCATCCGCACCACGTTGCTCGCAATGAAAACACGCCTCGTCTGCTCTGCGCTCCTCGCGCTTTGTGCATCCAGTTTCGCCGATCAACTGCTCGAAAGCGGCAGCTTCGAGTGGCCGCCGGTGACGCGCCGCAAGCCGCGCAGCGAAGGTGCGGACGTGTCGAAAAGCGCGATGAACGCGGAGTGGATTACTTTCACCGACAAGGCCGATGCGGAGGGCGGCAAGCTCATCCTCGGGCTGACAAATGAAATTTCGCGCACCGGGCGTCAGTGCATGTATGTCGAGTTCAACAAGCTCACGAAGCCGCTCGTGAGCACGCAACTTTCGAGCGATTTCATCCCCGTGTTTCCGGGCAAGCCGTATCACGTTTCGATTTGGGGACGCATTGCAAAAAAAGAGCCGGTGGCGCTCGATCAGCGACTCCCGTATCTCAAGTTGCGCATTGATTGGTTCATGGCCGACATGGAGGAGCAGACGGGGGAGGTCGTTTGGAAAGTGCAGCCGATTCCCGGCTCGAAACTCCGCAAGCCGGTTTTCACTGCGGCGCAATGGAGCGAGTATTTTGCCAACGTGAAATCGCCCGACGATGCGGCGTTCATCAAGGTGACGTGGTTTTGGGACACGACGCCGCAGGAGGGCGAGACAAACGGCGTGATCTTTTTTGACGACGCCGGAATTACCGGAGATGCGCCGCCGAAGGAGGAAGTGGTGTTTGATGAGGAAATGAAAGACGACGAAAAGCCAGCGCAGGAAAAATCTCCTGCACCCGCAAAGCCCGACGATAAAGCAAAGCCGCCGCAGAAAGACGCTGCAAAGCAACCACCCGTTGCCACGAAGCCATAGAGTCTAGCGCGCTGTGAGTTTCGCGCCGTCCTTCGTGTCTTTTACGATCCAGCCGAGTTCCGAGATCGCATCGCGCAATCTGTCGCTCTCGGCCCAATTTTTCGCCGCACGAGCGGATTGCCGTTGCTCGACGAGCGCCAGCACTTCCGCCGGAATCGCCACCGCATCGCGCTCGAATACGAGCACGCTATTGATGCGCTCCCACAGCGCGAGCAGCGCGGATGCACCTGCGGCATCGAGATTACCGGCATCGAGCGCGCGGTTGCTTTCGCGGATGAGATCGAAGAGCTGCCCCATCGCGCCGGAGATATTCAGATCATCATCCAGCGCTGCGAAAAATCGCTCGCTGTGAGCGGAAAATTCCAACGCACTTCCGGATGAAACCATTTTGCTCTGCTCCGTCAGCCGCGCCACCCATTCATCAATCCGCCCGAGCGCGCTGCGAGCGCCCGCGAGTCCATCGAAGGTAAAATTCAATGGCAGCCGGTAGTTCACTGTCAGCA
This sequence comes from Spartobacteria bacterium, assembly GCA_043766295.1. GTDB lineage: Bacteria > Verrucomicrobiota > Verrucomicrobiia > Chthoniobacterales > Chthoniobacteraceae > SXWH01. The sequence goes on from JAYUIF010000206.1 coordinate 6,028, forward strand.
GCGCGAAGCGAATCTCGCGGCCCGTCCAGCCCTTCTCGATGAGGTCGCGCAACGTGAAAAAATTACCGGCGCTCTTCGACATCTTCTCTCCCTCCACCATGAGGTGCGCGCAGTGCAGCCACGTCCGCACAAACTTCCGCCCCGTCACGCACTCGCTCTGCGCGATCTCCGCTTCGTGGTGCGGAAAAATATTGTCCACCCCGCCGCAATGGATGTCCAATTCCGGCCCGAGCAGCGCCGTCGCCATCGCGCTGCACTCGATGTGCCAGCCGGGTCTCCCCGGCCCCCACGGCGAATCCCAGCGCACGTCGCCATCGTTTTCATCCCACGCCTTCCACAGCGCGAAATCACCGATGCTTTCCTTTTCATATTCGTCGCTCTGGATGCGTCCGCTCGGGCGCAGTTCATCGAGATTGAGATGCGCCAGCTTTCCGTAGCCCGCGAATTTTCCGATGCGGAAATAGAGCGACTTGTCCTCGGCCTGATACGCCACGCCCTTCTCCATGAGCACGCGGATCATCTCGATCATCTGCGCCACGTAATCAGTCGCCGCCGGGAAATGTTGCGCGCGTTTGATGCGCAGAGTGGTGAGGTCGTCAAAAAAAGCGTCCTTAAATTTCTGCGTGAAATCCGCGAGGCGCACGCCGAGTTGGCGGCATCCACGGATCGTTTTGTCGTCCACATCCGTGAGATTCATCACGCGCAAGACGCCATAGCCGCGCGCCTCCAAGTGGCGCTGGAGCAAATCCTCGAAGATGTAAGCCCGGAAATTCCCGATGTGCGCAAAATTATAAACCGTCGGCCCGCACGTATAGAGCTTCACGGCTTTGGCATCGTGCGGCGTGAAGGTTTCGAGATGGCGCGTGTAGGTGTCGAAAAATCGGACAGACATTGGTGCGGGTTTTTGCCGCACCGCGCGTGGCAGGGCAAGGGCGGCGTGCGATACGCTATTTTGCGGCGAGTCTTTGAATGGCGCGGCGGTGCGGAGCGGCGAGCGGGACTTGTGCGAGGCGGGCGAGCGGATGCCACGCTTGGTTTTTGCGGAGCGGAGTCGGCGCTGGTAGGGCGTAGATTGCGAGCGTCACGCGATGGTGAGTGAATGGATAATCGAGCGTGAGTAGCGGCTCGGATGCAGGCGCGGCGAGGAGCTGCGGGAGTTTCCAAAGTCCGCGCCATCGCGGGCCGGATTGTTGTTCGAGGAGGATGCGGCCTTTCACAACAACCCATGCGCTGTGCTCAGCGAGGGCGACGGTTTTTTTGCGCGGCTTTTTGCGCGGCAAAATTTCGGCAGTTCCGTTTTTGTTAGCGCGGCAGTGCGGGCGGATGGGACATTCGCCGCAGCGCGGTGCGCGTGGTGTGCAGACGAGCGCGCCGAGTTCCATCAGCGCGGAGTTGAAAGTGCGCGCGCCGCGTTTTGGGACGAGTGATTCGGCGGCGGTCCACAACGCGTGCTGTCCGGCGGTGGTGTCAATCGCTGTGGCGAGCGCGAGCAGTCGGGCGAGGACGCGGGCGACGTTGGCATCCACGAGCGGTTCAGGCAGGTCGAATGCGAAGCTCGCAACAGCACCAGCCGTGTAGCGCCCGACGCCCGGCAGCGCGCGGATGAGCGCAGGGTCGCGTGGCATTTCGCCGCCATGATGCGCGACGACATGGCGTGCGGCACGATGGAGATTTCGTGCGCGCGAGTAATAGCCGAGTCCCTGCCACACCGCGAGGACATCGCTTTCCTCCGCAGCAGCGAGCGCAAAAAAATCCGGGAACCGCGCAAGCCAGCGCGCGTAGTAGGGGAGGACGGTGACGACCTGCGTCTGCTGGAGCATCAGCTCGGAAACAAAGATGGCGTAAGGATCGCGAGTCCGTCGCCACGGGAGGTCGCGCGCATTTTTCGTAAACCATGAGCCGAGCGCGCGGCGGAGCGCGGCGTGGGAGAATGAGAGTTGCGGTGGTTTGCGCGACATGGCAGACGCTCCTTGCAGCGCAAAGCGCCGCAATCCAAATCCAAATCCCAAAATGCTCACCGACCGCCGCTCATTTTTCGTGAAAGAACACGTTGGCATATTGAAGCTCACGGACAGCTACGACATCCTCGATCCGGAGACGAAGCAACCGCTCGGCATCGCGCGAGAGGAGGTGAGTGTTCTGGTAAAGATCATGCGCCTACTGATCAACAAGGCGCTCATGCCGACGAAAATCGTAATCCGCGAAGGCGACGGACTGCCGCCGCTGCTCACGATCCGGCGAGGCGTGCATTTTTTCCGTGCGCGCGTGGATGTGCTCGGCGCAGACGGGCAACTCATCGGCTTTTTCAAAAGTAAGTTATTCAGCATCGGTGGTGCTTTTACCGTGCATGACGCCGCTGGTAATGAGGTGGCGTTGGTGAAGGGCGATTGGAAAGGCTGGAACTTTAAGTTCACGACGAATAGCGGCGTCGAACTGGGCGTCGTGACCAAGAAGTGGGCAGGCATCGGCAAGGAGCTGTTCACGAGCGCAGACAATTATATGATTTCACTCGCTCCCGACGCACCCGCCGAAGCCGCCCCGCTGCTGCTCGCCGCCGGGCTGGCTGTGGACATCATTTATAAAGAGCGGAAGTAGGTGGAGATCGCGCCGTCGCAGGTGCGAATATAGGGTTGCAGTGTCGGCGGGATGGTTCTCTCATTGCAGAACATTAATTCTTGGGAGGTTCGTTTTTATGAAATTAGAAATCGCCACATACCAACGCCACACCCGCCGTGGCATCGCTCGCACCCGCCGCTACTCAGTCTGCGAACCACTGGAATCCCGCATCGCACCGGCGGCGGTGTCATGGACGGGAACCTCGGGCGGGAACTGGAACGTGGCGGGAAATTGGAGCGGCAGCGCGGTGCCGGGTGTGGGGGACGATGTGACGATCAATCACGCGGGCGCGACGGCGGTGCTGATTGATAGTGGATCGTTCGCGGTGAACTCGCTGAATGTGATTGGCGATGATGTGCTGCAAATGAAGGGCGGCTCGCTGAGCGTGGCGCTGAACTCGTCCATCGCGCATCTGGACTTGAGCGGAGGCACGCTGACGGGCACGACGCTGGTGACGCTGACGGGGGCGAGCACTTTTTCTGGCGATGCGACACTGGCTGGGACGGTGCGGAATGAGGGCGTGCTTTCCGTCACGAGCGGGGATCCGAATTTCGGCGGTGTGTTGCTGGATGCGGGGACGGTTTCGATGGGGAATACGTATCTGGATTTCACGAATGGCGGTGAAGTGCATGTGCTGAATGGCGGTATTTTCGACATCGCCAATACGGGCAGCGGCTACCAATTTCGCAACTTCGGCGGGCCGGGTGTGACGGTGGAAAGCGGGGGCATTCTCCGCCATAGTGGAGGCGGTAGTTTTTCCACAGGCACGGTGCCCATTAATGTAACTAGCGGGACGGTGGAGGTGACTGGGAGCACGCTCCAGATCAACAGTGGCGGGACTTTTACGGACGCGATATTTTCGGTTGCGTCTGGCAAAACGCTTTTGTTGGACGGCACGAGCCAGACGGTGAATGGCTCGCTGACTGGCACCGGCGCTGGCACGGTGCGCTTTGGCGCGGGCACGCTGACGGCGGGTGTGAATGCGACGCTGAATTTCCCGGCGGGACTGTTTTCGTGGGGCGGGGATGCGAATCTCTCGGGTGGAACGTGGACGAATACGGGCACGATCCAGATCGCCGATAGCGATCCAAACCTCAACACCGAGTTGGTCAATCTTGGCATGATCACCATGGGCAATGCTTACTTGGATTTTACTACCGGGGGTGA
>JAYUIF010000207.1:0-9799 GCA_043766295.1 Spartobacteria bacterium
CCGGCCAGCTCTTCTACAGCACGCAGATTCCCGTCTGCCTCTGGTTCCTCGCGAAAAACAAAAACGCCGACGCTATAAAAGAGACGCCACTTCCGCCCACCTCGCCTCGCTCCCCACGGCATGGTCGGCTTCGTCCTCGTCAATGGCAGCATGGAGCAGTTGAGCAATTCATTCTGAAATACGGCGAATGAACCTGCCGCGACATCCCAAAGCGAAACATTTCCATGGCTTGGGCTTAATGGCAGGAGTTCAAAGTTTCGCCAAGCTTGAAGCGCGAATTGCAGCACTACCAACCGAACAAGCAAGAGGCGCAGCACTTGAGGTTTTCGCCGAAGCGTGTTTGGCGACGCAGCGAGTCTATCAGGCTCGCGAGGTTTGGCCGGGAAACTCAATGCCTTCAGCACTACGGCAGCAACTCCGCTTGCCGATGGCAGACATGGGGGTGGATGGAGTGTTCGTCACGCCGGCTGAGGAACCTGTCTGCTACCAATCAAAGTTCCGCACGGGGCGACCTGCGCTCACTTGGACGGAACTTTCGACGTTCTATGGTCTGGCTGATGTCGGCCACCGCAGGCTCGTCTTCACCAACTGCGATGAGATTGCTCGCGTCGCCGAGGAGCGATTGGGGGCCATTTTTATCAGAGGAAGCGACCTAGACCGCCTCACTCCGGAAGATTTCCAAGTCATCGAAGCGTGGCTCGCGGAGCGACCAGTCATTCTGAAGCGGCATGATCCAAAACCGCACCAAGTCGTCGCGTTGAAGGACATCGTGGGCGCTCTGTCACGCGAGCCACGAGCTACGGCGTTGATGGCTTGCGGCAGCGGCAAGACCTTGGTCGCCCTTTGGGCTGCTGAACGACTCGGCGCGCGCACTGTGCTCATTCTGCTGCCGTCGCTCGCGTTGGTTCGGCAGACATTGCACGAGTGGCTTCACCAAACGAGTTGGCCGGATGTTCAGTTCCTATGCGTCTGTTCCGACCCGACAGTTCAGTCGGAGGAAGACGCCCTTTTGGTGCGTCCTTCCGACCTCGACTTTGCAGTCACGACGCAGAGTGCTGACGTGCGCCGCTTCCTTGAGCGTCCGACCGACTCGGTGCGGTTGGTGTTCTCCACGTATCAATCCAGCCAAGTTGTCGCGGCAGCCGTCGCTGGCTTGCCACCGTTTGATTTCGGTGTGTTCGACGAAGCTCACAAGACCGCTGGACGGGACGGCGCGAGGTTTGCGCTCGCGCTCAAGGACGAGAATCTGCCCATCGCACGCCGACTTTTCATGACCGCGACACCGCGTCACTACGACGTGGCGAAGAAGGACAAGTTCGGCGAGTCGAAGATCGTCTTCTCAATGGACGTTCCCGAAGTTTACGGCCCTGTCGTCCACCGGTTGTCGTTCAGCGCAGCAGCCAAGGCAAAGCCCGCGATCATCACCGACTACAAGGTCATCATCTCGGTCGTGACATCGGAAATGGTCACCAACGAAGCGCTGCGGCTTGGCGTTGTCCTGGTCGAAGGAGATGAAGTGAAGGCCCGGCAGGTCGCGAACCAGATTGCGCTCAAGTCAGCCATCGAGAAATACAACGTCTCGAAAGTGTTCACGTTCCACTCGAAGGTGGATTCTGCGAAGTCGTTCACTTCCGGCGGCCCGGAAGGCATCGGCACGCATCTCGAAGGGTTTCATTCTGCGCACATCGAAGGCGCGATGACGACCGCTTACCGCGAGCGGCTCCTGCGCGAGTTTGCCGCCGCACCGCGTGCCATCCTCTCCAACGCCCGCTGTCTAACGGAAGGCGTGGATGTTCCCGCCGTTGATATGGTGGCCTTCCTCAGTCCGAAACGAAGTCTCGTGGACATTGTGCAAGCGACTGGGCGGGCGATGCGGCTATCGCCGGACACAGGAAAGCAATTCGGCTACGTGCTCGTGCCGCTCTACGTCGAGAAGGCACGCGGCGAGACGATTGAGCAGGCGGTCCTGCGCAGCAACTTCGACGAGGTTTGGAAGGTTCTCCAAGGTCTGAAGGAGCAGGACGACTTGCTGGCGCAAATCATCGCCGAGATGCGCATTGAGCGCGGTCGCACCGGCGGCTTCGACGACAGCCGATTTCGCGAACGCGTCGAGACGCTCGGACCGGAGCTTTCGCTGGAAATGCTTCGTCGCACCATCACTGCGGCGTGTCTCGATGCGATCGGAGAAAGTTGGTTTGAGCGCTACGGCCAACTTATCGCTTACCAGCAGCAGCATGGGAATTGCGATATGCCCTACAGATCGAGCGAGAATAGAAAGCTGGCAACGTGGGTGGTGAACCAGCGTGTGATGCAACGGGATGGAGTATTGGAACCTCAGAAGGTGGAACTGCTCGATCGAATTGGCTTCAAGTGGAACCCGCACGCGAGCAACTGGCGAACGAGCTACTTGAACCTTCTCGAATACCGTAAGCGTTTCGGCAATTGCCGCGTGCCGCAAAACTGGAAAGAGAATAATTCGCTCGCGCATTGGGTGAAAACCCAGCGGATGGATTACGCGAAAGGAGAACTCGAACGTGACCGCATCGCGTTGCTGGAGAAGATTGGGTTTGAATGGAAAGTCGGCCTTGGGACGTGGGACGAGCGCTTTGCCGAACTGTGCGTCTTCAAAGAACGATTTGGTCACACACGCGTCAAAGTTAAGTGGTCAGAGAATACACTTCTTGGTGCGTGGGTGGTCAGCCAGCGATACAAGCACCGAAAAAAGGAGCTGCGGGACGAATACGTTCAGAAGCTAAACTCGATTGGTTTCGAGTGGGACGGGCGAACCGCAGCAAGCAGAGCTGAGAGAAATCCCCCCGACCCAGACAAGCACTGGCGTGCGACTTTCGACCGGTTTAGAACTTACGCCGCCGCGCACGGTGCTGACGTGGTTCACGTAGTGGACGAGGAGACGAAGAAGCTTAACCGCTGGATGCTGCACCAGCGGCAAGCAAAGAAGCGCGGACAACTAAGCGAGGCGCGGATCAGTGCATTAAACGAAATTGGATTTGTTTGGCAGATGAACTCTAGGAGAAATGACTCCCGCGCGGCCCACCCAGAGCGCTCATGGGGCGAGATGTTTTTGGAGTTGGTGGAATTCTTCAAATTGCACGGCCACTCTAACGTGCCTGATGACTGGATTGCCCAGCCCGAGCTTTCACACTGGGTGGGTCTGCAGCGCCTATACAAAAAGCGCAATCGACTGGAGCCGGACCAAGTTCGTCAATTGGATGAAATCGGATTCGCTTGGAGTGCTCACGATGGAGGCTGGGATGCGATGTTCGCGAAGCTGGTGGAGCATATGCGCCCGATGCACAACGGCAAGACACGCGACATCGAGCCAAGCGACGAACTTAGAAGATGGATGTGGGTTCAGCGCCAGCATATGCGGCGGGGTGATCTTCTCGATTCGAGAGAAAAGCGTCTCAACAGCATTGGATTCGATTGGGTGCCGTATGATGACCGTTGGCTGGCAATGTTCATCCGCTTGCAGAAATATCGGGAAACTCATGGAGACTGCCGTGTTCCCGATGAATGGCCGAACGATCCAAAGCTCGCCCGCTGGGTGCGGACTCAAAGGGCACAGCGTTCCCACGGAAAGCTTTCGCCTGTCCGTATCGAAAAGCTTGATACAATCGTGTTCGATTGGCAGCCCGCGAGAGACATAGGCGAATCTGAAAAACGCACATGGGACGAAATGTTTGCAAGATTGCAGCAGTATCGCGAGCAACACGGTGACACCCTTGTTCCTCAGCGTTGGAAAGAAGACCCCAGTCTCGCGGACTGGGTATCTAAACAGCGCGTGACCTACAATCGCGGGCTGGTTTCAACCGAACGCATTCATCGGCTTGAGGAGATCGGCTTCGAGTGGGATCCCATCGGCACGCGTTGGGAAGAAATGTTTCAGCAGCTTGTCGACTACAAGAAGCTGCATGGGGATGCCAACGTGCCCCAACGCTCGGGCAAATACTCCGAACTTGGAACTTGGGTGCGGAACCAGCGTGCTGCAAAGCAATACAATCGCCCAATCATCGCCGAACGCGGCAAACGACTCGATGAAATCGGTTTCGTGTGGCGACTGGTCGAACGAAACGCGTGGGAACGAATGTTGGAGCGTTTAGTTGAGTTCAAAAAGATTCACGACCATTGCAACGTCCCGCAGAAAGACGGCCAAAACAAAAGGCTGGGGAAATGGGTGAACACTCAACGAACGCACTTCAAGCGAGGGAAACTTAAACCCGACCGGGTTCGACAACTCGAAGAAGTTGGCTTTGTCTGGAACACAAAGGCGCCTCGTGGTGCATCGAGTTAGCAGGCGGTTTCATCTGCGCGTCACCAGCAACCTGCGCGATGCCTTGCCGAATGTGCTGTTCATCGGCTCCGCGACAAAGCCGATGCTCTGCGGTAATTGAGGGTGACGCAGTCTCAAGCAAGTTCGCTGTTTTGTGCGCTTGCGTCCGTATCGGGATGCAGCACGGCGAGTAGTTGACGGGCGCGGCTTGTGCCCATGAAAAAGTCCATCTTGTCCTGTCCTTCGGCAAGCAGTCCGAATTGCGGAAAATCAACGAGGATTACACCGGGCGAATCGAGGCCCTTGGCGCGGCGCACGGTAAGCCCGGCACCGAATGCCTCTTTGAAAAGAGGCAGAAAATGGATTCGTCTTTCAACGAATGCGCTATCGCTCCGACTGCAAGAGGTCGGGCGGGACTTCCACGACTTCCAGCGTCGTCTTCGCTTCGCGACCGCCGCGCATGATGATGACTTCCACTTTCGTGCCGATTTCCAATGCGGCGATCAATCCACGCAGCGACATCACGTCGCCCACGTCCTTGCCGTTGAATTTGCGCAGCACATCGCCGGGTTGTAGTCCGGCAAGCTCGGCAGGTGAGCCGCGCATGATTTCGGTGATGATCGCGCCGCGTGTGTCCGGGAGACCGAAGTTCTGCGCGAGCTGGGGAGTGACGGCTTGCATACTCACGCCCAGCCAGCCACGCACCGCGCGCCCGCGACTCACGATGGCATCCAGCACGCGGCGCACGGTGTTCGACGGAATCGCAAACGAGATGCCCTGGAAGCCGCCGGTGCGTGTGTAGATGGAGGAATTGATGCCGACGATCTGCCCGCGGATATTCACAAGCGGGCCGCCCGAGTTGCCGGGGTTCACCGCCGCATCGTGCTGGAGCACTTCCACGCCGCTGTCGTTCGCGGTGCGGCGACCCTTCGCGCTTACGACGCCGCGCGTCACCGTTTCATCGAGGCCGTAGGGATTGCCTATGGCAAAAATCTGCTGGCCGACGCGCAGCTCATCGCTGTCGCCGAGCGGCAATGCTTCGATGTTTTTTTCTTCAATCTTTAGCACGGCGATGTCCGTCGCGGGGTCGCTGCCGATGAGGCGCGCTGCGACGTTGCGTCCGTCGGGGAGTTGCGCGCGAATTTCCGTCATGCCCGCGATGACGTGGTGGTTGGTGATGATGTGCCCCTCTTTTGAAACAATGACGCCGCTGCCGAGCGAAGTGCTCTTCGCTTTTTGCGCGCGCTGTCTGCCAAGCAATAAATCCTCGACGGTCAGCGGCACCTGCTGGAGCACGGTGCGCGACGAAGTGATGCTCACCACGCTCGGCACCACGCTCTCGATGAGCTTGGTGTATTCGGCATCAATCGCGGCGAGCACTTTTACGTCGTCGAGGTTGAGCTTCGTGGTTTCCGCAGGCGTGAATTTTTCCGGCACGCGCCGTCCGTCGCGGTGATCCGAACGCCACCACGCGTAGCCGACGAGGATGCCGATGATGAGGAGTAGGAAAATGCGGCGTGAGTCTTTCATCGGTGCGGGATGATGGTCTTTTTTTCTATGAGTTACAAACATCGCGGAAATGTGGAGAATTTTTTCGGCCTCGTCTGCGGAAAGACGCGCGGCTTGACCCACCCGCCTGCGCTGCTAACGCACTTCGCACCATGTCCGACTCCGCCGATCTTTCCGCCGATGCTTTGCAAATTCCCGGCGATCCCGCTGCCAGTCCATTCAAGCTCGTGCTCGACCCGACGATGCGCGAACGGTTGCGCAAGGCGCTGCTTGATTTGATCGAGAATCACGACCAAGAGCTGGCGAAATATGCCGCCGAGGGATTTCTGGAACTCGATAGCTGCAAGGAATACGTCGAGCTGTTCGCGCGCTATTTGCGGGACACGATGGGCTCGAAGGACGGCGTCGCATTTCTGCTCCACGCCTGCGGTTTTGCGGTCGCAGCGGAGGATGTGGATCTCAATCGGCAGACGCGCTGGAAGGTGCAGCGGTAAGCCGGGACGACGCAGTTGTTTTTAACTACAGAGAGCACGGAGAACACGGAGACACTGGAAATATGCAGACTCACTGAAACAAAACGGGCCGCACCTTTTGGTTCGCCACAGCGTCCTTGCAAATCACCCGCCCCCTCCGTGTCCTCCGTGCTCTCTGTAGTTAAAAAACATCAGCGGTATTTCCCAGGATCGAGGTGGAAACAGGAAATCCCGTAAATCCATTGAATCCTGATAATCCTGTCAAAAAATGGAGACAGGATTATCGGGATTCAATGGATTCACGGGATTGCGCAGCAGACATTCATTTTCCCTCCGTGTCCTCTGTGCTCTCTGTAGTTCCATCTGCATCGTTCCGGCTCAGCGCATTCACCGCCGCGACCCACTCGGTCACGGGGTTGCCGCCGAGCAGGTGTTCGCTCAGCACACGCTCGAAACGCTCGACCGACATCGCGCCATACCACACACCCTCGGGATACACCACGAGCCACGGCCCGCCGGTGCAGATGCGGAAGCACTGCGCCTTTGTCCGCATCGCGCGCAGCCCGGTTTCGCGCACACGGCGCTTGATGTGTTCCCACACGACCTCGGCATCCGCAGGCGCGCAGCAGTCCGGCCCGATGCAGAGAAAAAGATGCCGCTCGGCGGTGGCGATGGTTGCTTTGGCGAGGCCAGCTTGGAGTGCGTCGGACATGCGTGCAGCGTAGCGATTGCGAAGCCCGCGCAAAGACCCAAAGACACGCTTTCCGTTCGCGCAACGTTCCGCTTAATTCGCCGCATGAAATTGCCCGCCGTCCTTTTTTGCTGCATCGCCATCGCCACACTCACAGCGGAGGAGCCGGTCATCCGCGTGAAGGTCTCCAGCAAATACACCATCGCACTTTCCGGCATCGGCGGTGCGGACGGCGACACGCTGCGAAAAGACCTCACGCTCTCCGGTTATTTCAACGTAGCCGGTGGTGCGGATGCGGAGTTTGCGGCGAAGATGAACGGCGAGCAGGGCATCGTCACCGACCACGGCGGCAAGACTGTTCTTTCAAAAAACTACGCTGGTGCGGGCCGCACGCGCATCCACAAATTCGCCGACGACATCGTGGAGACGCTCACCGGCAATCCCGGCATCGCCAGCAGCAAGATCGCATTCGTCGCCAACCACACGGGGAAAAAAGAAATCTACACCTGCGATGCCGACGGCGTGAATGTCGTCCAGCTCACGCACGATGGTGCGATTGCCGTTTCGCCAAACCTCAGCGCCGATGGACGCTCGCTGCTCTACACCGGCTACCAGAGCGGCTACGCGGATGTGTATCGCATCGATCTCGGCAGCGGCTCGCGCTCACGCATCATGAAATTTCCCGGCACCAATTCCGGCGCCGCATTTTCGCCAAATGGCGGGAGCATCGCCGTCACGCTCAGCAAAGACGGCAATCCCGAACTCTACGTCACCGGCAGCGGCGGCGGCGGCGCGCGGCGGCTCACACGCACACCGGGCGTCGAGAGTTCGCCCACATGGTCGCCCGATGGAAATGAGATCATTTACAGCAGCGACGATGGCGGCACTCCGCAGCTTTACCGCATCGCAGCGGGCGGCGGCACGCCACAGCGACTCGCCACTGGCTTCAGCTACAACACCGAGCCGCAATGGTCGCCCGATGGGAAAAAAGTCGCCTTCAACACCCGCAGCGGCGGCTCATTCACCATCGCCGTGCTCGATCTCGCTGCCGGCGGCGTGCGCACGCTCGGCGAAGGCGAAGACCCCGTGTGGGGCGCGGATTCACGCCACATCATTTGCGCTGGCGGCGGCTCGCTCATCCTCCTCGATACGCAGACCAGCACCCGCACCACGCTCGTAGGCGGGGTTGGAAAAATCAGCGAACCCACCTGGTCGCGCTAAGAGAATTGGGGAGTGGGGTGGCCAACGGGATTCGAACCCGCAACAACCAGAATCACAATCTGGGACTCTACCATTGAGCTATGGCCACCGTATTTTGAGGGGCCGGACTGATAGCAGAACGAACGCGCCTGCCAAGGGACAAAATTAGGATCGTGTTCACTCCCCTTCTCCCGACTCCCGGCCAACACTTCCTTTTGCTCACAGCGGCGGCGGGGAGAGACGTTCAGTTTGAAAAATAGAACACTCCGCGAATCTCCCGTGCCTTGTCATTGTTCGCGGCGCGCGGCAGAAGGCGGGGGTGAAAAACACACCATCCGCAAAGCGCCGCCTCCGGCTTGGGAATCCTTGGTGGTGGATGGTTGCGATCATTTTTGGCGTCTGCGGCTACCAAGTGTGGAGTGAACACGCCTACCAAAATGCCATCCGCGAGGCGAAGGAGGCGGGGTTTGAGTGGAAGTGCGATGACGCCTTCAGCCTCATCCGGCAGGACTGGCACGCTGCGCTGAAAATGGAAACGTGGGGAGCGCACGACCGCGATCTCGATATGGGAGAAGTCCTCGACCTTGGCCGATACCGCGAAATGCTCCACCGACTCCGCCCCACACGATTGATCGTTTACGGATGTGAAAACGTGGACGTCTTGAAGGGACTCACCAGCCTGCAATGGCTCAGCCTCAGCGACTGCACCGCGCTGCAAAACGTGGATGTCTTGAAGGGACTCACCGGCCTGCAAAGGCTCAACCTCTACGGATGCACCGCGCTGCAAAACGTGGACGTCTTGAAGGGACTCACCAACCTGCAAGTGCTCTACCTCAACGGCTGCGACAAAATCCCCGCCGCCGCGCTGCGCGAACTGCGCGCCGCCCTGCCGAAGACCAACATCACTTTCCCCGACGGCACCAATAACCCGCCGCAGTAAGGGGATTTGGCGGCTGGCGTCATTGGAATGTGAGGTGACAAGCGCGGGAGGCGACCTTGTAGTGCGGTGGCAAGCGATAGCGCGACACCGCCTTCGCAAGCAGAGCAAGGGTGCAAACTTCCGGGGCGCGGCATCCGCGAAAACCACGCGCGCTCTTTTGCGAGGGCGCGCTTACAAGGCGGTGTCGCCGCTGCGCTCTGCCACCGCACTACAAGGTCACTTTCCCCGACGGCACCGAGAACCCGCCGCAGTAAGGCGCGCCCACGGCTTGCGACGAAAGATGGCGGTTCTGTTTTGCAGGGCCAACGGCTCGGAAACGAGCCAGTGATCCATGGCGTGGCGGGCCAACGGCCCATCCACAAGCCAGCCCAGGGCAAGGCCGCGCATCGCGCGGACGCCGCCCTGGGTTCCCCGCCCACGATGAACAAAGCCCCAACGGGGCGCGACAAATGGGGCCGCCCTTTCAGGGCTTTGTTCCTTTTCCACTGGAAACCCAGGGCGTTGCCCTGGGCTGGCTTGTTCGCGCACCTTTGGTGCTCCAGCAGGGGTGGAAGTGGGAGGCTTCTGAGGGAACAGGTTGTCGGGCGGGGTGGTGTTCTCTGTTGGAGTAGCGTCCACGCTTCATCCGTGGGCGTCCACGCCTCATCCGTGGGCGTCCACGCTTTATCCGTGGACGTCCACGCTCCATCCGTGGA
>JAYUIF010000208.1:0-1623 GCA_043766295.1 Spartobacteria bacterium
GCCCGCCCGCTCTGCCTGCGCCTTCTTCCAGAAGTCCCCGCTCACCGTTTCGCGCCACCCACGTTCACCACGCTCGGATAAAAGCGCAGATCGCTTGCACGGTTCAGCCCGCCATCGATTGGACCAACGATCACGGCAGCCCAGCCGGCAGTCCATTTCATCGGGAGACCGTCCCCTTTGAACTCGGACGGGTCTTTCTCCGGGCTCGCAATCGAGAGCGGTTCAGCGCCGCTGACGTGCCCGGTGGTGACGAGGGTACCATTGATGAAAAGCTCGTGCGCACCGCCAGCGCTCATCCGGCTGACGACTTCGTATTCCTCTCCATCCTTGATCGGAAACACCTACGCAAAGCCGTTCGTCTCCTTGATGGCCTTTTTGTTGCCGCCACGCCACCCGACCTCCTGCCATGTGGCAGGCGCGGTGAGGGCGACCCAACGGGAATCAATATGGACGATAGCCTGACCGCGGCCGATTGGATGGATAATCTGAACGCACTGCGCGCTTTTCTCGCGAGTCCAACGGAAGATCCAAGTGCTACCCGATTTTCCAACGCCCGCATCGTTCTTCAAAAGGATCCCTTTGGGGGCGCGTCGTCCATCGCCTTTGGGCGCATCGAAGACAATGGTGTTCGGACCGGGCTCGGTCGCGGTGCCTTTCGCCCTCAGTTCAGCGGCAACGATGATCGGCTGCGAAGGGGTGCTTATGATTGGAGGCACATTTCGAGACGCGGTAGTGGGTGGAAGCGGAGTAGCCGTTCGCGGCTTGTTTTGATCGGCCACAGCCACCGGTGCGACAGGGGCGGGAACTCCCGCCAGCCAGGCCTTGGCAACCTCCTCGCGCTTGGCCTTCACCAGCAGCGCGTCTTCGATCCGCTGACGCTGAGTGAGCTGCGTCTGGGCCTGCGCGAGCACCTGATCGTATTTCGCGTGCAGCGCCTTGGTGCGTGCGGCGGTGTCCTTTTCCACCTTCGCAATCTGCGCGCGCACCGCCGCACGGATCTGCTTCACGGTCGCGGCATCGGTGACCTCGTCCTGCTCCGGGAACAGGTTCGTGCCGGCAAATCGTTTCTCCTCGTTGCGCAGCGCGACCACACCATCGAGATCCCCTGCCGCGCTGGCCTTGGTGACCGCCGCTTCGAGCGCGGCCACGTACTGCTGCTTCAGCTTTTCGAGTTCCGTCGCCTGCACACCGGTCACGTCGCGTTTGAGCACCGCCTGCCACTGCTCGTCAGTGGTCGCAATCCATTTCTGCATCTCCGTTTGCGCAGATTCTGCGGGGGCGGGGGCGGCAGTGTCCTGCGCGCACGCAATGCCGGTGGCGAGGAGCGCGAGGAAAAATGTGCGCGGTGTGTTCATGGGCGGTGAGTGGCCTTGATAATGGAGGAGCCGCCGGAAACTTCAATGCGCTATGTCACCACCACCTGCACTGTGTCGCGCGCCTGCTCCTCGCCCGCGTCGTTCACGCCGATCGCGGTGCGCAGAATTCCGCACTCCTGCGATGCGCCCCGGATGGCAAAGCCTGCTTGCCATGCGTGCGTGCGCGGCACTAAGCAGCACGCCCTTATGTTCAGTCACGTCGTCATCTTTTGGACCAAGCCCGAAAACCCGAACTCCGCCGCCGAGC
>JAYUIF010000209.1:0-1622 GCA_043766295.1 Spartobacteria bacterium
CGAATGCGTCTGCAAAGGCTGTTCATCATTCAGCAGGAACTCGCGCATGAACGCCGCGAGATCCACATGCTCCGCCGGAGGCCGCTCCTCCAGCGCCGCGCGCGCGATCCTGGGGAACTTCGCCAGCGAAAAGTTCTCCCGCTTCCACCGCTCCAAGACCGTGCGTCCAAGTTCCTTGAAAAATGCATCCATGCCCCCACCCTTCCGCCAAGCCTCCCGCAGTCACAAGAACCATCCGCCTGATGGACGGCGATCACGAAATCTCCCGCAAGATCGACGGCGCGGCCATCGGCCTGAAACCGTGCTTTGTGAAAAAGGCACAGGCCGGTCAGCTATTCGGCGGTCATCGCAAGCCGGAGAGTTCCGCTGAGCGTTGCTTTGGGGCACCGCTTCGCACACGACCTCGGCCACCAGCGGCTGATGGGAGCTAGGTCACCTGCACGACCTTGCCCGGCTGCCGGTGCTCAATGCACCGCCGGCCTCAAACAAGAGTGACCTGCCGTTGGTTCGGCACAAGGGGCTGTTTCGACCAGTGTTCGCCGATCTGCTGAACAAACTCCGCCCGCACCACCTTGGCTCGTTGGATCAGCCACGATTCGCTTTCCTGCCGGAGATAGATTCCTTCCATCGGCCCATTGTAGAGCGATGACGCCCCGATCAGTTGTGACACTTCGCTAAGGCGGAAAGCACCGTGATCTACTTTCGGCACGGTCGCCAGATGCAGCTTGCTCACGATCTCATCGCGCTTTGTCGTGTTCAGGAATCGCTTTTCGCGTTTGTCGAAAACATCGAACGCCAGAAACCAGTCGGGCAGCCGCGTGTAATGGATGGAGTGCCGGGCATAGCACCATTCGCCGAAAAGAATGAGGCCGTTTTCGAGAGCATCGAAAAGCGCCGATTCACGCTCTGTCAACCATGCCCAGAGCAGAGCGAATTGCCCCTTGGTTCCGCGCTCGATGAGGTTCCCCCGGTTTTGGACGAGCAGATTGCCATTGCCGTCGAACGAGATCCCGAGATTCGCTCCGTCCACCTTCTCTTCGACGACCACCGGCTGGTGGAGGAATGCTTCCGCCTCCACGCGCGTCCATAGCTTGTCTTCGCGTGCTGGAGTTTTCCCTAACCAGAGCAGATGCGGTGTCGTCGGAAACTTTACAAACGCCTCGCTCATCTCCGTTAGGTCGCCTTCCGCCGCCGGATCTCTTCCAGCTCACAGCGGCAGAGGATTTCGAGATGGATGCCGTGCGCGGCTAAGCCTGCTTCCCAGCCAAGCCACTTACTGTCGGCTGATTCGAGGATTGGCGGTTTCTCCGGGTGGGCATTGGCCGCTGCAACAAACTTCCGATCCGCCGGATCGAAGGCCACTTCGAGAGCTGCGTCCTGCGGAAACTCGGCGAATTTGGTTAGTTCGGCGTTGGTCGGTGAAATCGAAACCCAAGAGACGTGCTGCGCCATTCCCTGCCGTTGAAGCAGCCATTTCACGAAAGCGCTTCCGGGAGTCGGACTCTTATTGGGATCAAGTTTGTGATGATACTCCCGTAAGATGTGCCAGCCATCGTCGAGAACGGTCTGTTCGCCCGCTTGGACCGCCAAAAGCCGAGATTCACACTCGGTTCGGCAATCCT
>JAYUIF010000210.1:0-4140 GCA_043766295.1 Spartobacteria bacterium
CGGAAAGTGACCGGCATCTCTGCGCGCACGCGGCTGACTTCGCGATCAGGCACGTCTATTTCGACGAGCATCACGTCGAGCGGCGCGATTTCAAACAGCACCTGGCCCTGCCGCACCGGCTGTCCCTCGGCGCGGCGGAGGTCGCCGCTCACGACGACGCCGGCGAGCGGCGCACGCACTTCGAGCATTTCGATTTTGCGTTTCACAAGCGCCAGTTCCTGCGCCGTGCCCTCGGCTTCAAACGCGGCGACTTGCGCGGCTGCGAAGTCCGCACCATCGGGCGCACTCATCGCGCGGTCGCGTTTTTTTAGCGCCTGATCGCGGGCGGCGGTCAGTTCGGCTTCCTTGAGTTTCAGCTCACGGCTGTCGAGCGCGACGAGTGCATCGCCCTCAGCCACGCGGTCGCCCGGCTGGACGCGCGTGCGCCCGAGCTGTCCGTCAAACGGAGCAGCGATGACACGCTTCGTCTTCGGCACGAGACGGCAGTCGCATTTGATCGAATTGTGAAATGGAAACGCCAGCAGCGCGGCGAGCGCGATGCCTGCGGTGATAAATGCACGGCGGCGGTTCGTCGTCGCGCGCTTCCATGTGCGATGAAAAAAGAACGACAGCGGATTTGGTTTTGCGCGCTCCAGTAATTCAAAGAGCGGCGCGACGAACGGCAGCACTGCATCGAGCAGCGCAGGCGTGCGCGGGTCGGGCACCTCGCTCCATTCGCACAAGACGGCCCCGCGATTTTCGCGCACGGGCAGCGTGGTGATGCGCGTGGACTTTGTTTGCTGCGCGAGGAGTTCGTGAGCGATGGCCGATTTGTTTCCCGGAAAATCCACGCGCGCTCCCTCGATCATCGCCTCGCGCAATGCGGCTTCGATGGACTGGTGCGCTGTGCTTTTAGTATCGAGCTTTGCGACGCCGCTCATCGCGCGGAGCCGCACGCCGTCGCGAGTGCGTGTGCCATAGACGACGCGGGCGCAGCCGAGATAGTCGCGCAGTGCGTCCACGGCGATGCGCGCGGCTTTTTCAAAATCCTCCTCCACTCCGGCGCGGCGAAAAATATCGAGCAGCCCGCTCGTGCGCGCGAGCACCCAGTGGATGTCGGCGGTGACGAGCCGTTGCTCGCGATAAAGCAGGTAGCCGGCGACGGTTTGTAAAATGACGAGGAACGCCTGCAAGTCGCGCGCGTTCGGCACGACGAGCTGGGCGATGAGCACCCACAGCGGATGATCATCGCGCCGCACGGGCACGGCGAGTGTGTAGCCTTCTTCGCCGAGCGCGGGCGCGGGCTCGACGACTGCGGCGCTCGTGTTTGCCAGCCGCTCGCCAATCGGCGCGAGCGCGGTGGCGAGGATGCCGCGCGTGGTGACGACGACACTCGCGGCGCCCGTATTTTCAGAGCCGGGAAAAATCGCGAGCGCGCGGGCATTGAGAAGCGCGCGGAGAAATTCGAGCAGCGGTCGCAGTTCGCCGGATTCGGTGAGCGCGGCGAGTTGCTCCTGCACGCGCGGGCCGTCGGGCAGACCCGGTGCCAACGTAGCGGCGGGCTTGCCAGCTTGTGCTGATGCGGCTTGGGAGGCGGGACTGTTCATTTGCCGAGGTAAAAATCAGCCCGCGTTCTCACGAGCGAGGTTACTTTTTCTCCTCGCTCGTAGTGGCTGGAGCAGCGGGAAGCTCCTTCTTGGCGAAAAGCTGGCCGAGCACTTGGTAAAGGCGGCGCACTCCGCCGGCGGTCATCGCGATGCGGGTGTGGATGGGAAGCACGCTCACGCCCGAACCTTGATCGGGAATAATGCCGCTGGAGAAATCGAGGAATACTTCCTCCTTCCCGGTGGTGAGCACGACTTGATTCGCGTAACGCGCGGTCATGTCCTCATACTTGACTTGGAGTTGCTGTTGTTTGGGTTTGGGTTCGTTAGCCATGGGCGGATTGCTAGACGCGATGCGTGCGCTTGGCAAGCGGTGTGCCGCGTCTTGCGCACGAGGCGGCGGGTGCTAACGTCCGCGCCCTTCGCCATGGGCAACGACATCATCTATCTCGACAATAACGCGACCACACCAATCGATCCTGCGGTGGTGGAGGCGATGCTGCCTTTCCTCACGGAAAACTACGGCAACCCATCGAGCGGCTACCGCTTTGGCAAGCGCGTGAATGAAGCGCTGGAGCAAGCACGGGAGCGGGTCGCCGGTCTGCTGAGTTGCGAGCCGGGCGAGATTTTATTCACGAGCTGCGGCACGGAAAGTTCGAACACAGCGATTCATTCGGCGCTGCAAATGGATCGCGACCGGCAGCACATCGTGACGACGCGCGTCGAGCACAGCGCGACGCTGAAGACATGCGAGGGCCTCGCGAAACGCGGCTGCGCGGTGACGTGGCTCGACGTGAATGGCGACGGACAAATCGATCTCGGAGAACTGGAGCGCGCCGTGACGGACGAGACGGCGCTCGTATCAATCATGTGGGCGAACAACGAGACCGGCGTGACTTTTCCCATCGAAAAAATCTCGGAGATCGTGCGCGCAAAGGGCGCGGTCTTTCACACGGACGCGGTGCAGACCATCGGCAAACTGCCGGTGAAACTCGATGCGATGAAGGTGAATTTTCTCTCGTTGAGCGGACACAAACTCCATGCACCGAAAGGCGTCGGCGTGCTCTACACGAATCGCCGCACGAAGTTTTTTCCCTTCGTCACCGGCGGCGGGCAGGAGGGCGGCAAGCGCGCTGGGACGCAGAATGTCGCGGGCATCGTGGCGCTCGGAAAAGCGTGCGAACTCGCGGCGCAAAACATCGCGCACGAGGCGGTGGAAGTGCGTGCGATGCGCGATGAATTTGAAAATGGCATCCTCGCAAATGTGCCCGGCACGCAGGTGAATGGCGACCGCGTGAATCGTCTGCCAAACACGACGAGCCTCGCATTTTCCGGCGTCGAAAGTGAGGCGATGCTGATGCTGCTCGATCAACAAGGACTGTGCTGCTCGGCGGGCTCGGCCTGCACGACGGGACAGCATGAGCCTTCGCACGTCCTGCGCGCGATGGGCTTCGACGACACCCGCGCACGCGGCAGCCTGCGGTTTTCTTTCGGGCGCTTCAACACGCGCGCCGACGTAGCCCGCGCGCTGGTGCTGGTGCCGCAAGTCGTCGAAAAAGTGCGGCGCGTGATTGCGGCGTAGGAGAGCGATTCAATTTAACTACAGAGGACACGGAGAACACGGGATGGCTTAGGAAAGCAGGAAAAGAGGAAAAGAATTCATGACGTGAGGCCTTTTCCTGCCTTCCTGATTTCCAAATTCAAAAGAACAAAATTTCCTCCATGTCCTCTGTAGTTCGAAATCATAGGCATTTCACAGGCGCGAACCCGCCACCGAGTTTTCACACTTTCCAGCCCGTCGCGGCGCGGCTACACGCCACACATCCATGAAAGTTTTCGTCACCGGCGGCGCCGGCTACATCGGCAGTATCTGCGTCGAGCAACTCATCGACGCCGGACACGCCGTCACCGTTTTTGACAACCTCACCGAAGGCCACCGCGCCGCCGTGGACCCGCGCGCGGTGCTCATCGTCGGCGACCTCCAGCAGCGGTGCGACATCGAGGATGCGATGGAAAAAACACGCCCAGATGCGGTGATGCACTTCGCCGCAAACGCCCTCGTCGGCGAGTCCATGACAAATCCCTCGAAGTATTTTCGCAACAATGTTTATGGCGGGATCAATCTGCTCGATGCGATGGTGGCCGTGGGCTGCAAGCGGTTTGTCTTTTCGAGCACCTGCGCGACGTTCGGCGTGCCGGAGCGGATGCCGATTGATGAAACGCTGCCGCAAAAACCCATCAATCCCTACGGCGAATCGAAACTGATGTTTGAGAAAGTGCTGCGCTGGTATGACGAAATCCACGACCTGCGCTACGTGGCACTGCGCTATTTCAACGCGGCGGGCGCGAGCGGGCACTTCGGCGAAGATCACCGCATCGAGACCCATCTCATCCCCAACGTGCTTCGCGTGGCGCTCGGACAAAAATCACACGTCGAGATTTTCGGCACCGACTACCCGACGCCCGACGGCACGTGCATCCGCGACTACATCCACATCCTCGACCTCGCGCAGGCGCACATGCTCGCCCTCACCGCCCCGCAGAGCGCGAAATACAA
>JAYUIF010000211.1:0-23898 GCA_043766295.1 Spartobacteria bacterium
CCCGAGTGGCTGGATGAATGCGAGAAATGCGACAAGTAAACGCGCGCGGATGCTGTCGTATTTCGGCTCGATGCGGATGTTCACCATCCACGAAAGCGAGACGCTCACCGTGCCGAGTAGCATCATCACGGGCACGACGCGCAGCCATTCGAGCGGGATGCCGAGCACGCCGACGAAGAGCGTGAGCGCGATCCATTCGATGCTGCTCAAGTAGGCTGCGAGTTGTGAAATTGGCGCGGGATAGAGCGATTGAAAAAGTCCTTGCCCGAATACGCCGTGGTAAATCAGCGGCTTGCTGAACCACCACGTCAGACGCGGTGCGCCGTAGATTTGGCCTTTCCATTTCGCCGTGCCGGTGGGGCCAAAAAAAATGAGGTGCTTGAATCGCAGCAGCGCCTCCGCCTCGCCGTAGCCCTCTTGTTGTTTGCGGAAAGCATCGAGCGTGAACCGCCGATAGTGCCACACGATCGCGCTCGGCGAAAACGCGACCACGCCGCCGCTCGTCTGCAAGCGCCAGCAAAAATCCACATCGTCGCCAGCCTTGCGATATTCGGGATCGAAACCGCCCACGCTGTCGAACGCCCAACGCCAGAACGCCATGTTGCATCCGGGCACGTGCTCCGCGACGACATCCGTGAGCAGGACGTGACTCGGCCCGCCGGGCGACGCGGCGACGGCGGCTTGAATCCAGTTCACAGCGGGCGGCGGAATGTTCGGCCCGCCGACGCCTGCGTAGTCGCCGCTGAGGATCGTTCCCACGAGGTAGAAAAGCCAATCCGCATCCGGCATACAGTCGCTGTCCGTGTAGGCGATGAGTTCGCCGGTGGAACCGTGCGCACCGACGTTGCGCGCGTAGCTGAGGCCCATGTTTTTTTGAACGATGGAGATGAACGTTGGCAGGTAGCCGGTGGTTTTCGTCGCCCGCTCGGCGAGCCAGGTCTTCACGATTTCCTGCGTGTTGTCCTTCGAGCCGTCGTCCACGAGCACGATTTCAAAATCGGGATAGCGCACTGCATCGAGCGCGCGCAGACATTCGCCGAGTGTCTTCGCGCCATTGTAGCTGCACACGATCACGCTCACGCGCGGGTAGCGCCGCAGTGGCACGCGCTCGGTGACGTTGCCATCGCGGCCGAGTTTCTTTTTTAAAACCTCGAACACTTTCTTCGGCTGACGCTCCGCCGTGACGAGGCCGAATTTCCAATCCGTGATCTCCTGTCCGCCGGTGAACCACTCGTCCGTCCACGCAAAGAAAATCGTCCCCGCTGCGCCGCCTTGCACGACGACATCGAGATGCCAGTCGAGGATTTCCGCCTGCCGATCCTCGCCATTGCGCATCGTATCGAGACCGAATTCACCAAGGATGAGCGGCTTTTCCTCCGCGATATTTTGCAGCCGCGCGAGGTAGCGCTCGAAGTCCGCGCGGCGTTCGAGATACACGTTGAGCGAAAGGAAATCCACGTTCGCCGGGCGGATGTATTCTGTGGGTGGAAAACTCGCGTAGCTGTAGAGCGGACGCGGATCGGTCGCGCGGGCGATCTCGATGAGACGTTCGAGAAACAACTGCACGCGCGCCACGCCGAGCCAGCGAATCATCGTCGTCGGCACCTCGTTTCCCACGAGGTAGGCGAAGATGGCGGGATGCCCCACGTTTTTCGCCACCGTCTCGCGCACCACGCGCATGATTTGCCGGCAGAGCGAGCGCGAGTTGAGAAACTCGACGTGCTGCGTCCACGGGATGCTCACCAGCACGCGCAGCCCGTGCGCGGCGGCGAGGTCGAGCAACCAGCGCGGCGGGACGTGATAGACGCGGATCAAATTGATCCCCATCTCCCGCATCTGCGCAAAATCCCGCGCCGCCTGCTCGGGCGTGCTCGTGTAATCGCCATCGGCATTTGGCTTGAACGGCCCGTAGGTCACGCCTTTCAAAAACCACTTCTTGTCTCCCTCGAAAAAGAATTTCGCCTGAACGCGAATCGGTTCGAGTGCTGATGTGGATGTGGCGGCTACTGGCATTGGCAGGCGCGCGTCATAGCGGGGGACGGGCAGGGGAGCAAGGGGCCTATGGTGGATTCATTTGAACCACGAAAAACTCTCATAGCGAGTGGAACAAAGTTCGAGGGCGGGCCGCCACACGCCCACGAGATTCTCAAGAGCCGTGCGGACGAAAATAGCCGATAACTTGTGCGGTGTTTCGCACGCAGAGTTGTATGTGCGTGCGCCGATAAAATCCGGCACCGGGATACAGCGGCTCACCTTCCACAAAAGCCGCGCGCACCGTATCGAACTCCATCTCGCCCGCTTGGGTGTTGAACTCGTGGATGTGATTGACCACGGCGCAATCCAAACGTCGCACCGCCCACTCGTTCCCGTGTCGCTGGTTTTCCGGCATGGGCGCTCCCGCCGCACTCAAGACTGCGGAAAGCCGCAGGTAGGCTGCCTCAACGATCCGAATGGAATCCGTCTCCAGTAAATCAAGGCAGTTGCCCGGATCAATGATCGCGCCGATCACAAACGGATCGCGAATCCGCGCGCGGGAGAACTTCGGATTGTCCCGCACAAACTCCGCCCAATCCAGAGCCCGTCTTGGATTGTCCTCCCAAAAGTAAATGCCGCTGCCGAGCCAGTCGTAATCATTCTCGCTGGGCCGCAAATGTCCGCCGCTGCCAAGAATCCTCTCCCCAATCTCGCAATCACAACCGTGATAACCCAGCAAGAGCGCCGAAGAACGCATTACCGATAGCGCTTCGAGAGTTGCTTGCCGCTCTTGGTGAGCAAGCCCGTGCGGATGAGAAAAGCGCGTGCCGATTCCTTCGTCTTGGCGATCTCCTTGCCCACCCGATGGATGGCCGCGACTTGACGATCAACCTCCGTCTTGCTGCGCGGGCAAATAATGGTGCTCATGGGCGGCAGCGTAACGGTGCGAAACGGGAATTCAACTCCTGTTTCTGCTGTCTTCATTTACGAGGAAAGATCGCACGCTGCACGGCGAGCGGTGTGCAATGCACGGCGGGCGCGCTGTCTGCACGCGGGAGGGGTGGAGGAGCAGGCGTGCTCTATTTCACTTCTGCGTTCATAAATAGAATCGCTCGCAGTTTCCGCCGAAAATCGCGGTGCGCTGCGTGGGGCTCATGCTGCGGGTGTAGTCGTCCACGAGCTTCCACGTTTGCGCGTAGTTTGCGGCGAGCTGACACACGGGCCAGTCGCTGCCCCACATCAATCGCTCGGGGCCGAACGCATCGAATACCACGTCGAGAAACGGGCGGAAGTCGTCCGGTTTCCACGCGCGGTGGGCGGCCTCCGTCACCATGCCGCTGATTTTGCAAAGCACATGAGGAGCGCGGGCCAGCTCGCGGATTTGCTCCCGCCACGGCGATAGTGTGCCGTCTCGGATCAGCGGCTTGGCGATGTGGTCTAAAACGAACGGCTGCTGCGGGAATTTCGCGGCAAGCTCGATGGCGGCGGGCAATTGGCGCGGGTAGATGAGGATGTCGTAGGTCAGCGAAAATCGGCGCAACAGCGCGATGCCCCGCATGAACTCCGCGCCGAGCATAAAGCGGTCGTCCTTTTCCTCCTGCACCACATGGCGCACGCCGACGAACTTCGGATGCCGCGCCAGCCGCGCGATGTCTTCCTCCACGCGTTCGCTGCGCAAATCCACCCAGCCGACTACGCCTTTCACCCGCTCGTCCGCATCCGCGAGGCCGAGCAGCCAGTCGCTTTCCGCAATGCTCTGGCGCGCTTGCACGGCGATGCTGCCGTCGAGGCCGAGTGGTTTTTGCAGCGGCGCGAGATCCGCCGGGAGCCAGTCGCGGTGCAGCGGCGAGCCGGCGGGAATCCACGGATATTGCGCGGCGTCGTAGCGCCAGAAATGTTGATGAGCGTCGAGAAGCATGGCGGATTGATGCAGAGTGCGTGGGGCGGCGGCGAAAAGTATTTTAAAGTAAAGGTTGTGCTTCCCCTGTGACCTGATTGTGTGGCCACGCAGATTCAGAGCCCCTTTGGGTATTGGTAGATTGCTAGTTGTTTGCAGCGCGGGTTACGCCGTGGTGTCCAGTGGCAGTTTGAAATCCGATTCACGGAAACAAGCGCAGAAGCTCCACAGTCAGCAAACAATAAACATGAACAGCAAACTATACGTAGGAAATCTTTCCTTCGACACACTCGAAATCGACATCCAAGATCTCTTCGCACAGGCGGGCACCGTGAAGGAGTGCGCCTTGATGCAGGATCGGATGACCGGCCAATCACGCGGATTCGCGTTCGTCACCATGTCCACTCCCGAGGAAGCACAAAAGGCAATCAGCCTCTTCCACGGTAAGGACGTCGGCGGTCGCGCCCTCACAGTCAACGAAGCACGCCCACGTGAAGAACGTGCCGGTGCAGGCGGCGGCGGCGGTGGTGGCGGCGGTTATCGCGGCGGTGGCGGCGGCGGCGGCGGCGGCAAGCGCTACTAAGCGCAGGCACTAGCCTCACAAAATTCAAAGCGTCCCGGTGAAAGCCGGGGCGCTTTTTTGTTTCCCCTGCATCGTCCGAAGAGAAACGCGGGTCTATTCGTAAACGTTTTTGCGATGACCGACGGCGACTACCAACACCAGCAACTCACGGTCTTTGATCTGGCAGAGAATCCGATAATCCCCCCACGCGGTAGCGCCACAGTCCGGCTAAATCTGCTTTGAGTGCTTTGCCCGAAGCGACGAGGTTCGGCGTTATTTGCAACACGCTTGTCGAGGTAAGCGAGGATTTCCTGTTGTGCCTGACGACCGAGCTTCTTGAGTTCCTTCAAGGCCCGCTCATCGAATCTATAGCCCCAGTTCAAGCTTCACTTCCTTCGCTGAATAGGTCTTTGCCGCACGCTTCAATCGCTGCGTGGCCAGATAAATGTCCTCCAAGTTTTCGAGATGTTCGAGGATCGCCTCACGGGCGTAAAACGTTTTGGTGCGCCCGGTCTTTTTTGCCAGACGATCAAGACGCGCTTCAGTGTCGGTGTCCAATCGGATGGCAATCATGGCGTCCAATTACCGCTGATACACGCGTATAGCAAGTGGCGAGTCCTCTCTATTTTTAGTGCTGAAAGGATCGGCCATTCGCTCTATCGCGCTCGTGCGGACGCACTGGAGCACAGCGGCGCATTTCCCGTGCGGGTGCATCGTGGAGCGAAGTTCTGTATTTCAGTCGCGCGGAGCAAATGTTTCGCACGTTAGATTTTGAGTGATTGAAACTATCCCTCATGCATTCTCTCTCCAAGAGGATGTCCAAAAAGATACTCATCATTGCATCACTGCTCATCGGATTGCCTTTGGCCTGCTGGCTCCGATACCGAATTATTTTCAGAGATTATTGGGAGCCGGTCAATTTTTTCGGTAAAGTCATTGATCAGCATGGCGAGCCTGTGCCTGATGCCAATGTAACCCTTCGTGCGAATGACAATCCTAGCGATGGGCCTTCTTCGATATACACACGCAATACGGATAGTGCGGGCACATTTTCGCTTACAGGGGCCAAGGGACTTTCGCTCTGGGTGGAGGTGTCGAAGCTCGGATATCGATCCTACCCTTTTGTTTACGGCAAAGTAACGTCGTGCGGACTGTTCGATTATGGATTTTCCTCGGGCACTCCGCGCGGTCCTTATCGCTCCGATAAAGATACGCCGACCATTTTTACTTTATACAAAATTGGCGTGGTCGAACCACTTGTGAAGATCGGCGAGAAAAACTTCCGTATGAATCGTGACGGAACGCCGTTGGCCATCTCGTTGGATCAACAGGAGGGATCGCATGAAGTTATCCTACACTTCTGGAGCAAGGATTTAGAGCGTCCCATAGGTCAGCTTGAATATGATTGGAGGCTCGAAATTAGCGTTCCCAACGGAGGTTTGATTGCCCGAAAAGATGCTTTTGTTTTTGAAGCGCCAGATGTTGCATACCTGCCAAGTGATACTGTGAATATGCCTGCATCTCTACCGCAAAACCAATGGGACTCTTTCGCTGAGCGCGCATATTTTATTCGCTTCGGAGATGGAACATTCGCCCGTGTGAACCTGCGCATGAGGCCTCAGGGCGATCATTTTGTAGAGTGGGATCATTCTTCAACCCGAAATCCGGCTCACGGAACTTGGAAGACGATCCGAAAAAGAGCGGGGCAGAACGCTAGGACGGGACGGCGTAAGACGGACTGGGAACAGCCGCTTGCCGGGCGGATGCTGGCTCGGGCGTGCGGGGCACTGAGGGTGATTGTATCCTTGGTTCACGATATAGCATTGCAATGAGAGCTTGCCACGGGGCTGGTCGCGGGCATCTTTCGCCCCTTTTTCCAAAGCAGGAGAAAGCTATGAAACACTTGCTGTCCATCGAATCGCTGAGCCGGGACGAGATGCTCGCCATCCTCGACCTCGCTGCGCGGATGAAGACCATGCGCGGTCGGCTCGATAAACACCCGCTGCGGCACCAATGCTGGGCGCTCATGTTTTCCAAATCCTCGACGCGCACCCGCGTTTCCTTCGAGGTCGGCATCCGCGAGCTGGGCGGCGATGTATTTTTTCTCGCGGCGGACGACATCCAGCTCGGGCGCGGCGAGCCGATCAACGACACGGCGCGCGTGATCGGGCGTATGTGCCAGGGCGCGGTCATCCGCACTTTTGCGCAGAGCGATGTGGAGGACTTTGCGAAATTCAGCGGCATCCCCACGGTGAACGCGCTCACGGATGACGAGCACCCGTGTCAGATTCTCGCCGACTTGCAGACCATCGTGGAGCGGCTCGGCACTTTTGCGGGGCGCGTGGTCACGTTCATCGGCGACGGTGCGTGCAACGTCCCGCTCTCGTGGCTGTGGGCGGCGTCGAAGCTCGACTTCGAGTTGCGCATCGCCGCACCCGCGCAGTTCCAGCCGGATGCCGCAGTCATCGCGCGCGCATTTCCCGGTGCGAAAACGCAGGCGGGTTCTTTTGAAAATGCGAAGGGCGGGCGGCTCATCGTCACGGATGATCTGGATGCCGCGGCGCGCGGGGCGGACGTGCTCTACACCGACGTGTGGGTGAGCATGGGCAAGGAGGACGAAGCGCAGTTCCGCAAGTCGCAGCTCGCGCGCTACCAGATCAACAATGAGTTGCTCGCGCTCGCAAAACCGGGCGCGCTCGTGATGCACTGTCTGCCTGCGTATCGCGGGCTGGAGATCACAGCGGAGGTCTTCGAGGCGCACGCGGACACTATTTTTTCGCAGGCCGAAAACCGGCTCCACGCGCAGAAGGCCGTGCTCGCCATGCTCGTCGAGTAGCCGCTTTTCGCTTTGCGCTCCGGCGTTATCGCGCCATGTTCCGCGCCTCTTTTTATGACTAGTGCTTGGAACAATGCCCACCCGTGGTTGCGCAGCCTCGTTTCCTACGAGCCGGGCAAACCCATCGAGGATGTCGCCCGCGAACTCGGCCTGCGCCCCGAGCAAATCATCAAGCTCGCCTCCAACGAAAACCCGCTCGGCCCTTCGCCCAAGGCCCTCGCGGCGATGCGCGACGCACTGGAGCGCTCCCACTTTTATCCCGACGGCGGCGGCTACTACCTGCGCGAAGCCATCGCGGCGAAAGTCGGGCTCGCCCGCGAAAACGTGATCCTCGGCTGCGGCAGCAACGAGATCATCGAGTTCATCGGCAAAGCCTTTCTTTCGCCCGGCGACGACATCATCGCCGCGCGCCACGCCTTCGTCGTTTATAAATTGATGGCCACGCTTTTCGGCGCGCGCACCATCGAAGTCCCCGATCCCGATTTCGCCCACGACCTCGACGCGATGCTCGCCGCCATCACTCCGGCCACGAAGGAAATCTTCATCGCCAACCCCAACAACCCCACCGGCACGCTGCTCTCGCAAGCGCAGATTGACGCCTTCATGGCGCGCGTCCCCGAGCACATCGTCGTCGTGTTCGACGAAGCCTATTACGAGTTTCTCCCCAACCCGCCCGACGTGCTCCAATACGTTCGCGAAGGCCGCAACGTCGTAGTTCTGCGCACCTTTTCCAAAATCCAGGGCCTCGCAAATCTCCGCATCGGCTACGGCATCGCTCGCGCTGAGTTGATTGATGTTTTGCAAAAAACCCGCCAGCCCTTCAACGCCAACGGCATCGCCCAAGCCGGCGCACTCGCGGGACTCGCGGACGATGATCACCAACGCAAAACCCGCGAAATCACCATCGCCGGACGCGACTCGATGCAGCGCGAATTTTCCGCCCTCGGCCTCGAATACGTCCCCAGCCACGCCAACTTCGTCCTCGTGAAAGTCGGCGATGGCAAAGCGGTCTTCAGCGCACTGCTGTCAAAAGGCATCATCATCCGCGACATGAACACCTACGGTCTGCCCGAGTGGATTCGAGTCAGCATCGGCACCCCGCAGCAAAACGAACGCTTCCTCGCGGAACTGCGCACGTTGTTGAAAAAGGGATAAGCCGAGAGTTAGTCAGCCCAAGGATTCAGCACGGGAACTTCGGACGGGTAGTCCCTCGTGTTTCTGGTGACGAGCGTGTGTCCGTGCGTGATGGCGGTTGCGGCGATGAGACTGTCGAGCACGGGCAGGCGACGGCCTTTCCGTTCATTCCGCGCGCAGAGCTTTCCCCATTCCCTCATCACTTCCTCGTTCGCGACCAAAAGCCGTGAGCCCGCCCACTGCTCCAGCCGCGCAAACCACGCCTCGATTTGTTTGCGGCGCTTTCCGTGCGCCATCAATTCGATGCCCTTGGTGATTTCTCCCATCGAGATTGTGGAGAGAAAAAGTTCGTGGTCATGCGCATCCAGCCACTCGGTCACACGGGCGTTGGGTTTGGGATTTGAGGACTCGCTCAGGACATCCGTATCGAGGAGGTAGCCCATCTTCGTCGCGTGCTGTTACGAAAAACGAAGCGTGCGTCCCGTGTCTTTATTGCGGGTGAGCTTCCATCCCTTCTCGGGACATTCCTTCAAAATGGTCGAGAGCTTTTCCCGCCCCGACTGCTTCGCGTATTGTTTAAAATCCACGACCACCACAGCCGGATGCCCGTGCCGGGTGATCGTTTGCGGCCCTTCACTCAAGGCGCGCTTGACCACCTCGCTGAGTTGATTCTTTGCATCCTGTAGCTGCCAGTTCATGGGGCGAAAGTAGCTAGACTAGCCGGTTTGTCAATTTCACGCCGACACGCGTGCGGGGGCGATGCAGCGGCACCACCAGCCGAGCGTGAGGCCGAAGACCATGTGCGCCGAGATGGTGAGAAAGAGGAAACGCCCATCGAGTTTCAGGCCGAAGAAATTCGTATAGGGCGTGGCGAGCAGCATCGCCTCAATGAACAGCGCCCACGCCACCGCGCCCCAAAACAACACGCGTGGATTGGGCCGCACGACCATCGCCAGAAACATGATGCCGAGCGCGGCACCGTTGGAGAAATGATAGGCCCAGCCCAAAAGCTGCACGAGCCACGTTGGTTCATCGGCACCGAGCAGCAATTGGCCGAATCGTGGAAACACTTTGAAAAGCGGCGCACCACCGAGCACGAACGGCAGCCGATACAAATCGTAGGCCACCGCCGCCACGACTCCGCCGACAGCCCCGCGCACAATCCAAGTATGCGGACTGCCAACACCCGGCGGTTGCCGCCGTGCGCGGTAGGCGATGAGCGCGAGCAAGGCCGTCGCAGGCGGCAGCACCCAGCATCCAAAAGCGTGCATCGTCCAAAAGCCGAAGAACTGCCCGAGCAGACAAGCGAACGAAAGAAACGCGAGCCCGAAGACAATCGCGCGGAGGTGCAGGAGAGGAGCCCCGGTGTGAATAGTCTGAGGCATGACTTGTTAGTCTTTCGTTTTAGCGCCTATGACATCCCGCTCAACGACTGGTCAGGCTTTAATTGGATGAGACTTATCGGCTGCTGCTTGCTCTGACGTGGTGGGATCGGTTGGCTTCGCTTCCGACTCGTCGGCTTTAGCTTCCTTCGCACGGAGGGCTTTATTGGCGACGCGGGCAATCTTCTTGCGGGCTTCATCGGCCTTGGGGTCGTCCATGACCTCACGCTTCAGGACTTCGTTGATGAGAACGGTGCGAATCTGTTCAATGTCGATGCGAACGTCGGGAGACACGCGGCGCAACTCTCGTCGGACAACCTCCAGCACCGGGCTAGAGAGAACCGTCGCGCCGAGGAAGAAACGGCTGAGAGCCTGTTTTTGGGCTTCATAGTCACCAAGCGCGGAACGCTGCCAGCCTTCCTTGCACCACAAATAGAGGGTTTCAAGGTCGTTGTCGGAACGCGGGTTGAGCGCCGAAAAGTCTATATCCACGACAAGCTCTTGTCCGATTGGGCGTGTGAA
This sequence comes from Spartobacteria bacterium, assembly GCA_043766295.1. Classification (GTDB taxonomy): domain Bacteria; phylum Verrucomicrobiota; class Verrucomicrobiia; order Chthoniobacterales; family Chthoniobacteraceae; genus SXWH01. The sequence goes on from JAYUIF010000211.1 coordinate 10,308, forward strand.
GAACACACGATAGACGCACCACCGGATGCCATTGGTGAGTAGAACCCAGTCAACGCCTTGGTTGGCGGCGTAGTCCACGGCCTGCTTGACGTGTGCTTCCTTGAGTTCGATTCCGATGGCTTTGACTTCGATGAGCGTGGTGAGCTTGCCATCGAGCTTGATGGCGAGGTCACAGTAGGTGCCGCGAATAGCATACTCGGATGTAAGTTCGGAATACTTGTCGTAGCCGAAAATGTCCGCGAGCATATCTTTTACGATGGTAACGGTGTCGGTCTCGCCCACATCGCTAGCTTTTGCTTTTGCGAGGATGGGTTGGTAGCGTTTGAGCCCGGCGACGAGTCGCTCAGCAACTTTCTTGGGAACGGATGGCATGGTATGAGTTGTGGTTGGCTTAGTCGGCGCGATGGGAGCGGTGTTTTCTTTCCTAGTCAAGGGCGTTGCCGTCTTCGCACTGCTGTCGCAGATACTGTCTTCCAACCGTGTCGGCGCACGGTTATTTCCCACGCATGAACACACTCACTGAGATCGAATCCGCAATGGAATCGTTGTCTGCACAGCAACAGGAAATGCTCTTGCGTCATTTGGAAATGAAGCTGCATGGACGCTCCGCCGTAGCTGCGCGCGTCGTGCTGGAGAATGGGGTGCCTGTATTGGTCGCGCCATTCGGTGCTCCTGAGATGAATCCCGCCGTGGTGAAGGCTGCGCTGGTTGATTTTCCGTGAGTGAAGCTCGGCATTTTCACCGTAAAGCTGGCGGGGATTGCGCGGGGCGGGTAAGACGCGGGCATGAGTGATACCATCGCTGCCATCTCGACTGCTTTTGGCGAAGCCGCTGTTGCGCTGTTGCGCGTGAGCGGGGCGGCGGCGTGTGAAGTGGTGGGGGCGCTTTGGCGGGGGAGGCGGGAGGTCGCCGCGCTGCCTGCGCGCCATGCGGAGTTTGGTGCGATTTTCGATGGAGAGAAAAGGCTCGATGATGTGCTGCTCACGGTCTTCCGCGCACCGGCGAGCTACACGGGCGAGGATGTGGTGGAGATCGCTTGCCACGGTGGCGTGCTCGTTTCGCGCGCGATCCTCGCGGCGCTTTTGCGGAATGGGGCGCGCGCGGCGCAACCGGGGGAGTTCACGCAGCGGGCGTATCTCAACGGCAAGCTCGATCTCACGCAGTGCGAGGCGGTGATGGATGTCATCGGCGCGCAGACGGAACTCGCGTTGCGCGCTGCGACGGAGCAACTCGAAGGTCGGCTCGGCGACCGCATCCGCGTGCTGCGGCAGCAAGTGCTGGAGACGCTCGCGCACGTCGAGGCGTTCATTGATTTTCCGGACGAGGATATTGATCCCGACACCGACGCGCTGCTGCGCGGGCGCATCGCCAGCGCGCTTGCGGATGTGGAGGCGCTGCTCGCGACGGCGGGGCAGGGGCGCGTGTTGCGCGAAGGGCTGCGCACGGTGATCTACGGCGCGCCGAATGTGGGGAAATCTTCGCTGCTCAATCTGCTGCTCGGCCACGAACGCGCCATCGTGAGCGCGCATCCCGGCACGACGCGCGATGTGATCGAGGAAACGATCAACATTCGCGGCATCCCGCTCCGCCTCGTGGATACCGCCGGCATCCGCGACACCGACGACGAACTCGAAGTCGCAGGCATCGCACGCACGCACCGTGCGATGGAGCGCGCGGATTTGCGGCTGCGCGTGGTGGACGCACATTTGCCGCCGCTCGATCAAATGTCCGGCATGGCTCTCGAATGTTTCACCGATGCGCCGCCGAAGAGCGAAGTGCTCGTCTTGAATAAACACGATCTCGGCGAACATCGCGGCTGGGCGAGCGTGCCCGGCGTCCGTCTTTCCTGCCTCACGGGCGAAGGCGAAGACGCCCTCGCCGATGCCATCTTCACCGTGGCCATCGGCGGCGCGGCCCGCACGGATTGGAGCCTGGCCATCAACGCACGGCACGCGGCGTGTTTGGAAAAAGCGCGCGATTTTCTCCACGCCGCAGCGCGGGCGTTCGACGATGCGCTGTCCGCCGAGTTCATCGCCGAGGAATTGCGCGACGCGATGAATGCCATCGGCGACATCGTGGGGCGCGCGGATTCCGAGGAACTGCTCGATGTGATTTTCAGCCGCTTTTGCATCGGAAAATAGCAGCGTGCGGAACGCCGGGCTAAAACACAGATTCAACCACGAAGAGGATTTCATATTTTGAATTTGGAAGGCCGGAAGGCAGGAAAAGAGGAGTAACCAAACCTTCCTGCCTTCCTGCCTTCCAAATTCATTTCATGCTTCGTGTCCTTCGTGCTCTTCGTGGTAAAAATTGAGTGTCACATTCGCCGATGCTTGCGCGCCACGGCGCACCTCGGCATCTTCCGCGCCCTTTATGAAGCTCGACGCCACACTCGTCCAACGGCTCGCCGCAAAAGTCGGCACGCCTTTCTGGCTCTACGACGCCGCGATTATCCGCCAGCGCATCGCCGATATCCGCCACATCACCAGCACGCCCGGCGTGCAGGCGCGCTTCGCGATGAAGGCGTGCCCCGCGACGAAGGTGCTGCGCGAAATGGCGAACGCGGGAATCTGGATTGATGCCGTCTCGGGCAACGAGGCGCTGCGTGCTTTGCGTGCAGGCCACGCAGCGGGAAATGAGCCGCCAGTCGTGTGCTTCACCGCCGATGTGTTCCGCGACAACGCGCTCGATGTCGTTTTAAAAAACAACCTCCTGCCAAACATCGGCTCGCCCGGAATGGTGCGCCAGCTCGCCGCCGCCGGATATCGCGGACCGATCTCGATTCGCGTGAATCCGGGCTTCGGCCACGGCCATGTGAATACATGCGACACGGGCGGCCCGTCGTCGAAGCACGGCATCTGGCCAAGCGATCTCGCCGCTGTGCGCGATGCCGCCGCGCAGGCTGGAATGACTGTCACCATGCTGCACGCGCACATCGGAAGCGGGCCGCAATTCGCCGAGTTGCACGAAAACCTCGCGCGCCTTGCGGATGAATTCGCCGCGTTGCTCCCGCAGTTTCCCGCGCTCACAGCGGTGAGCCTCGGCGGTGGCATCCCGCACCACTATCGCGACCGCGAAAACCAAATCCCCATCGAGCCGTTGCGTGAACTTTTTGCGGCGTGCCGCACGAAACTTTGCGCCGCAGCAGGCCGCGAACTACGACTCGAAATCGAGCCCGGTCGCTACTACGTCGCACCCGCCGGAACGCTCATCACCACCGTCCACGACGTGAAGCGCACGCTCACCAACGCGAAGGGCACCGGTGAGACTTTTGCGATGGTGGATGCCGGCTTCGTGGATCTCGTCCGCCCCGCAATGTATGGCAGCTACCACGCAATCGAAGTGCTCGGCAAAGAAGGTGCGCCGACCGAGCCCATCGTCGTCGCCGGGCCGCTGTGCGAGAGCGGCGATGTGTTCACACGCAGCGGCGGTGATGAACTGCTCCAGCCGCGCGATCTCCCGCGCCCCGTGCCGGGCGATCTCCTCGCGCTGCGCGACGCCGGCGCCTACGGCTACGCGATGTCGAGCAACTACAATTCCATCGGTCGCGCCCCGCAAGTGTGGGTCGAGCCGGATGGCAGCGCCGAACTCATCAGCCGCCGCGAGACGCTCGATGACATGGTGAAAGCCGAGACGAGCGAGAGGCTGTGACTGGTGACTGGTGAATAGTGACTGGTCGCAAGCGACGACGATGTGCTTCCACGCTTGCGCCTAGTCACTATTCACCAGTCACCAGTTACCAGTCACACCTTCCGCGCCACGATGTAGCTGCGGCCTACTGCCGTGGGATGGTGGCCGAGCCAGTCGAAGCCTGCGTTGCCGAGGAAGGCCTGCATTTCACGGAGCGAGTAGCATTTTCCCTCGGTGATGTTCATGAGCAGCGCGGAGTATTCGGCGATGTGAAGCGGGCCGGTTTTTTCCGCGTTGATGTAGGCGTCGTGGATGACGAGCAGGCCTTCGTCGGGGAGTGCGGCGTGGGATTTTTCGAGCAGCTTACGCACGGCGGGCTCGTCCCAATCGTGCAGGACGTTTGACATCAGATGAACGTCGAAACCGGCGGGCAGCGGCGCGGCGAACATATCGCCAGCGAGGACATCCACGCGCTCGGAGCAGCCTTGTTTCGCGATGCACTCGCGCGCGATGCGATCCACGGGCGGGCGTTCGAGCACGGTCGCGTGGAGGTGCGGATTTTTCGCGGTGAGCGCGCAGGCGTAGATGCCGCTGCCGCCCGCAATATCGAGCAGCGTTTTGCTTTGCGAAAGGTCGAGCGTCTTTGCCATCGCGGAGCCGAGCAGGATGCCGCGGCAGTCCATCGCGGCGGTGAAATGCGCGGCGAAATCCGGGCGCTCCATCGCCTGCGACCACGCCTGCGGATCGAAGCTGCCGAAGTTCGCGGGCTTTCCGGTCTTGAGAACCTTCAACATGTCGAGCGTGGGCTGGCGGTCTTTCATCGAGGCGTAGTAGGGCGCGAGATTCCAGTGCGAGCCGGCAGTGAGATGTTCGCGCCCACGCAGTGTGAGGTGAAAGCAGCCGCCGCCCTGCGTGACGAGGCCCTGCGCGGTGAGGAGCGTGAGCATCACATCCGCAGGACGTGTGTGGATTTCATAGCGCGCGCAAATCGCGCCGAGCGTGCTCGCGTGGTCAGCGAGCCATGTGAAAAGATCGAGGTGCGCGATGGCGACGGCCAGCAAGTCCACGGCAGCGATGCCGTCGCGGTAGCGATAGAGCGGGAGTGGATCGGAGACGGGTTCGTCGAGCAGATGGGTCATGGGCGCAACATTCGTTTTCGCGCGCAAAACGTCCAACACGCAAATTCGCGGAGTGGGACAGCCGTCTCGGCTGTCGTGGTGCGGCGGGCGTCTCGCCTGCCGGATCGCTCGGGACAGGCGTGACGCCTGTCCCACTCCGACAGCCGGGACGGGCTGTCCTACATTATACGAGGCGGAAGCGCGCGAGATCTTGCGAGTCCACGAGGCCGACGGGGTGGTTGTCGGCGTCCACGACGATGAGGTCGTCTATGCGGTGCTTTTCCAAAATGTGCAGCACCTCGAAGGCGAGCGCGGTGTGGCGGACGGTGATCGGCTTCGGCGTGAGGAATGGCGTGACTGCGAGGTCGAGGAGGTTTGTGTGCGTTGCGAGGTGTCGCGCAAAGTCGCCCTGCGTGAAGATGCCGGCGAGCGTGCCATCGGCATTCACAGCGACGGCGCTGCCTGCGCGGCGGCGCGCCATTTCGAGGAGCACGTCGCGGATGATTGCATCGGGCGCGATGCGCGCCATGTGATCGGGGTCGCGCATGATCTGGCCGACGGTGAGAAGCAGGGTGCGTCCGAGTTTTCCGCCGGGATGAAATTTTGCGAAGTCCTCGCGGGTGAAGCCGCGTGCTTCGAGCAGCGCCATCGCGAGCGCATCGCCGAGGATGAGCATGGCTGTGGTGCTCGCGGTGGGCGCGAGTTCGTGCGGGCAGGCTTCGCGCTCGACCGAGGCATCGAGGTGAAGGTGCGCGTTCTTCGCGAGGAAGGAGCCGGGCTTTCCGGTGATGGCGATGATGTGCACATCCAGCCGCGCGAGCGCGGGGAAGACGTTCACGAGTTCGTCTGTTTCGCCGCTGTTGCTGAGGGCGAGAATCACGTCGCCGTCGCGCACGATGCCGAGGTCGCCGTGCAGTGCGTTGAGCGCGTCGAGCATCACAGCAGGCGTGCCGGTGCTCGTGAACGTGGCGGCGATCTTTTCGCCGATGTGTCCGCTTTTACCTACGCCCACGACGACCACCTTGCCGTTTTTGTCGGTCGCGGTGCGGATGGTTTCGATGGCGGTGGCGAAAGTTTCATCGAGCCGTTCGCCGACACGACGTGCTTCGGCAAGTTCGATTTCGAAGACACGGCGGGCGCGGATGAGGTGGTCGCTGGCTGACATGGCTGAAAGTTTCGAGTGACGAACGGCCCGTGACGAGTGAAAACCTACGCTTTCATCGTGGCCGATACTGAAATACCCGAAACCGAAACTGAGCCGCCGCCTTCGCCCGAGGAGGTGGTGAGGCAGGCATCGCTACCTACTGTGGCGAGCTACATCGTCACTTTTTTGAAGCCGGAGATGCTGCACGTCTATCGGCAAATCTCGCGACTCAAGCGCTGGCGCACGGTCGTATTTTGCCAGAAGCACGAAAACAGCAGGCGGTTTCCGATGCGGAATGTCGTTGTGGTGCCGAAGCCTCTCACGCACCAGCTTCGTCGCTTTTGGCAAAAGACGCTGCGCGATGAACCGATCACAATTTATAGATCGGAAGCGCGACGTTTGAGGAAAGAGATCATCCATACCGAAGCGAAGGTGCTTCATGTTTATTTCGGCCACATCGGCGTTCACTTGCTGCCGCTGTTGGAAATTTCTCCCGTGCCGGTGATCGTGAGTTTTCACGGCGCGGATGCGCAGGTGGACATGGACAAACCGAAACATCGCGCAGCCATGCAGCGCGTGCTCGGGCTGGCGAAGTTGCTGCTCGTGCGTAGCGAATCGCTTGCGGAAAGTCTCGTGGCGCTTGGCGCGGCGCAGGAAAAGATTCGCATCCATCGCACGGGGATCCCGCTGAGAGAGATCACATTCACCCAGCGCATGGCGCCAGCGGACGGTGCGTGGCATTGCGTGCAGGCGTGCCGCTTGATCGCGAAGAAGGGACTGACGACGACGCTGCGTGCGTTCGCGGAGTTTGCGGTGAGGTATCCGAAGGCCACGCTCACGCTGGCTGGCGGCGGGCCGCTCCTCAATGAACTGTGGAGTCTCGTGCTCAAGCTCGGCCTGCAAACGCGAGTGAAGTTCACGGGCTTCCTCAGTCAGCAGGAACTGCGAATGCAATACGCCAAGTCGCATCTTTTTCTCCACCCGAGTGAGATGGGCGAGGATGGCGATCAAGAGGGAGTGCCAAACTCGATGCTCGAAGCGATGGCTTGCGGACTGCCGGTGGTCGCAACGAAACACGGAGGAATTCCCGAGGCGGTCGAGCATGGAGTGAGCGGATTACTCGTGCAGGAGCATGACCATCTGGCACTCGCCGGCGAAATGCTCGCACTGACATCAAAGCCCGAACGCTACGCTGCGATGAGTGCGGCGGCGGCGCGGCGAGTGGAGAAGGAATTTAATCTGAAAGTGACAGTCGCCGCGCTTGAGGGATTTTACGAAGAGGCGGCGGTAGTTTGATTTTCTTCGGAACGATCCGCTTCCCAATCCCGCGCCCGATGCTACTTTCCCCGACTATGAAATTGCGGCTGACTCTCGCGTGCCTTTCGATGTTCGCTTTCTCCTCGCTCGCGCAGGATGCAGCGAAAGCTGAAGCGAAGGAAGACAAGGACTCTCCCTACGACCAGATTCAGGCCATCGCGCGCGCGATGCAGATCATCCGGCAGGATTACGTGGATGAAAAAAAGGCGAGCTACGAACAACTCACGCGCGCTGCGCTGCATGGGATGTTGCAGAGTCTCGATCCGCATTCGCAGTTTATGGAGCCGGCGGGTTTCGAGGATATGAAAGAGGACACCGACAGCCGCTTCGGCGGGCTCGGTGTCCATGTGACGGAGCGGAATGGCGACCTCATCGTGGTGTCGCCGATGGAGGATTCGCCGGGGTTCAAGGCGGGGCTGATGCCGGGCGATCAGATCATCAAGATCAACGGGCAGAGTGCGGAGAAGATGGAGTCGAGCGAAGCGGTGGAGAAGTTGCGCGGCGCTCCGGGAACGAAGGTGACGATCACGATTCTCCGGCCCGGCACGAAGGAGATTAAGGATTTCGAGATGGTGCGCGAGATGATCAAAGTATGGAGCGTGAAGGATGCGAAGATGCTGCCCGCCGAACTCACGGGGGAGATGAAGATCGGCTACGCACGCATCACGCAATTCAACGCACCGACGGCGGAGGAACTGGCGAAGAAACTCGATGAGCTGGAAAAGCTGGGGATGCAGGGTTTCATCATTGATTTGCGATTCAACCCCGGCGGGCTGATCAATTCCGCAGTGGATGTGGCGGGAATGTTTCTGCCACCGGCGACGGTCGTTTGCACCACGGAGGGACGCACGCCTTCGCAGAGCCGCAAATACACGGCGAACCCCGCGCTGCGACGCCGGGGGAATTATCCACTCGCGGTGCTCATCAACTACGGAAGTGCGAGCGGCAGCGAACTTGCGGCGGGCGCGCTGAAGGACACGAATCGCGCGATTATCGTAGGAGAAACGAGTTTTGGAAAAGGAAGCGTGCAGAGCATCCTGCCGATGCCGGATGGATCGGCGCTGCGATTGACGACGGCGAAATACTACACGCCAGCGCACCAGGTCATCCACGAGCACGGCATCACGCCGACCATTCGCGCGACGATGACGCAGGAACAAGAGCGGCAGTTGATGATCTCACGGCGCGAGGATTTGACGGACGAGCAGCGGAAGAAAGACCTCGTCAATTTCCACGACACACAACTCGAACGTGCGGCGGATGCGATCAAAGGCGTGCTGGTTTACGCGCAGAAGGCGGGGAAGTAAGGCGTGACGATTCTCTCGCTGGAAACTTCGTGCGATGAAACTGCGGTCGCGATTTTGCGCGATGGCGAGGTGCTTGCGAGCGAAGTGGCGTCGCAGATTGCACTGCACGCGGCGACGGGCGGCGTGGTGCCGGAGGTCGCGGCGCGCGACCATCTGCGGACATTGCGTCCAACGCTCGGAGCAGCGCTGGCAAAGGCAGGCGTGGCGCTCGGCGAGGTGGATGCTTTTGCCGCGACGCGCGGGCCGGGGCTGGCGACTTCGCTCATGATCGGGCTGTCGGCGGCGAAAGGATTGGCCGTCGGTTTCGGCAAGCCGTTCCTCGGCGTAAATCACATGGAGGGGCATTTGCTCTCGCCGTTTTTCCAGCGCGGCGGCGTGCGCCCGGCAATCGGCCTCGTGGTGAGCGGTGGCCACACGATGCTCGTGGAGATCGAAGCGGTCGGCCATTATCGCCTGCTCGGGCAGACGCAGGACGACGCGGCGGGCGAGGCTTTTGACAAAGTCGGGAAGCTGCTCGGACTGCCGTATCCCGGTGGGCCAAATGTGAACCGCATCGCGTGCGACGGAAACCCTGCGGCGTTCGATTTCCCGCGCTCCATGATTCACTCGGATGATTTCGCATTTAGTTTCAGCGGCCTGAAAACAAGCGTGCGCTATCTGCTGCCAAAGCTCGCCACGGTGCCGCTGGCCGATGTGTGCGCGTCTTTCCAAGAAGCCGTCGTGGATGTGCTCGTGGCAAAAACGATGCGCGCTGCGCAGACGACAGGCCGTCGAGTGGTGGCAGTGAGTGGCGGCGTGAGTTGCAACACACGCCTGCGCGAAAAACTCGTCGCAGCGTGCGCGGAGCAAGGGCTGGAGCTGCTTCTAGCGGAGCCATCGCTATGCACGGATAATGCCGCGATGATCGGCTACGTCGCCTCGCTCCGACTCGCGCTGGGGGACACCTCGCCACTGACCGTGGAGATCGATCCGAATCTCCGACTGGTGGCGTAGGTGGGGGATGGGCGCTCAGCCGAAACGATGCAGTTGGAAGTATGTGACATGATGCGAACGGTGTGCGGGGTAGCGCCTGCGCCCTCGCAGGCTGCGTCCCCGGTGCCCTCGCCGGGGCGACGTTTGCGGTCGCACCATTGGGTGGGGGCAGCGTCCAGTCTTTCGGGCGTGGGTTTCGCAAGCTGGCAAGGTTCATTGTCGGCGAGGGCGCCGACAACAACACGCGAGGGCGCGTATGCTACCCCGCACACACAACACGCAATTTCCAACTGCATCGTTTCGGCTCAGTATTCTCGCGCGAGGAGGTGGTCGGCTAGGGCGCGGAGGGTGTCGGCTTTTTTTGCGAAGGGCTGAAGCGCGGCGTGGGCGGTGCGGGTGAGGCGGCGGGCGGTGGCTCGGGATTTTTCGAGGCCGTGGATGGCGGGGTAGGTGGCTTTTTGCGCGGCGATGTCTTTGCCGGCGCTCTTGCCGAGTTTCTCGGAGGTCTGCGTGACGTCGAGGATGTCGTCTATGACTTGGAAGGCGAGGCCGACGCTTTGGCCGAAGGTGGTGAGCGCGCGGAGTTGTGTGGGTGTGGCGTTTGCGCTCATCGCGCCGAGGCGGATGCTGGTGGTGAGGAGGGCGGCGGTTTTGCAGCGGTGGATGTAGTCGAGATCGGCGGCGGAAAGTTTGCGGCCTTCGCCTTCGAGGTCGGCGACTTGGCCGCCGACGAGCCAGCGACTGCCGGAGGCGTGGGCGAGTTCGGTGATTTGCGCGGCGATGTCGTAGCGCGGAGTTGGTTTGGCTTTCGCCAAAATCTCGAACGCGAGCGTGAGTAGCGCGTCGCCTGCGAGGACGGCGACGCCTTCGCCGAAAACTTTGTGGCTCGTCGGGCGTCCACGGCGGAGATCGTCGTCGTCCATGCACGGGAGATCGTCGTGGATGAGCGAGTAGGTGTGGATGCACTCGACGGCGCACGCGGCTGGAATGGCGGTGTCCATTTTTCCTCCGCACGCCTCGGCGCTCGCGAGGGTGAGGACGGGGCGGAGGCGTTTGCCGCCGGCGAAAAGTGAGTAGCGCATCGCTTTGTGGATCGTGATGGGTTTTGCGGTGGCGCGTGGGAGAAAGCGATCCAGTGCGCGGTCAACGAGTGCGGTGCGAGTGGTGAGGTATTTTGCCAAGTCCATGCTGTTTTATTCTGCGTAATGTTGAGCGACGGGCATCTTGCGGCCTGCGCCGAATGCTTTGCTGGTGACTTTTAATCCGGGCACTGCCTGTGCGCGTTTGTATTCGTTCTGTGCGACTTTTCGGACGACCCAGCGAACGGTTTCGGCGGCGAATCCGCGTGCGATAATTTCGTCGGGGTCGAGGTTTTCTTCGACGAGGAGTTCGAGGATGGGGTCGAGAATTTCGTAGGGCGGGAGGGTGTCCTGGTCGCGCTGGTTCGGGCGGAGTTCGGCGCTCGGTGGTTTTTCGATGGTGGCGGCGGGGATGATTTCGCGGTCGCGATTCAGCCAGCGGGCGAGGCGGTAGATCATCATTTTTGGCACGTCGCTGATGACGGCGAGGCCGCCGCACATGTCGCCGTAAAGCGTGCAGTAGCCGACGGCGAGTTCGCTCTTGTTGCCGGTGGTGAGGAGGAGGTGGCCGAATTTATTGCTGAGTGCCATGAGCGTCATGCCGCGCAGGCGTGGCTGCATATTTTCCTCGGTCACGTCCTCGGGTTTACCATCGAAGAACGGGGTCATTTGTTCTTTGAAAGCGGTGAAGGATTTTTCGATGGGAATGGTGAGGCAGCGGATGCCGAGTGTGCTCGCGAGCGCGAGGGAATCACCAACGCTGCCGTCGCTCGAATAGCGCGTGGGCATGGTGACGCCGAGGACGTTTTCTTTTCCCAGCGCTGCTGCGGCGATGACGGCTGTGACGGCGCTATCTATGCCGCCGCTGAGGCCGAGGACGGCGCTGCGAAATCCACATTTTGCGAAGTAGTCGCGCGTGCCGAGGACGAGGGCGGCGAAGAGATCGGCTTCGTCGCTGGGAAAAATGGGATGTTCGATGCTGGATGTGGGTTGGATTTCGACGAGCGCGTTTTGCTCGGAGAAAGAGGGGAGTTGCGCGAGGTAAGCGCCTGTTTCGGAAATGGCGAGGGAGTTGCCGTCGAAGATCAGTTCGTCGTTTCCGCCGATGGTGTTGCAGTAGGCGATGGGGATGCGGTGGGCGCGGGCGCGGGCGCTGAGCATGTCGAAACGACGGCGCGGTTTGCCGACCTCGAAGGGCGAGGCGCTGAGGTTGAGGATTATTTTTGCGCCCTGCGCGACGTGTTCGGCGAGCGGGTCGCGGTCGTAGAGTTGGCGCTGGAGGTAGTCGCGGCTCCAGATGTCTTCGCAAATGGTGACGCCGCAGCAGTGGCCGGCGATGTCGAGCGGCGTGCAGATTTCCGCTGGCTCGAAATAGCGTGATTCGTCGAAGACATCGTAGGTGGGCAGGAGTGTCTTGAAGATTTTCCGCACGGGCTGGCCGCGCTGGAGGATGGCGGCGGCGTTGCGAAAAGGGCGACCGTGGCCGGTGTTCACGTCCACGTAGCCGACGAGGATCGGTGTGTCGCCGACTTGCGTATGGAGTGCTTCGAGAGCGGCGATGTTGCGCGGGACGAACTGATTTTTGAAAAGCAGATCCTGCGGCGGGTAGCCGGGCAGTGCGAGTTCGGGCGTGAGGACGATTTCCGCGCCGCGAGCGACGAGGTCGCGATAGGCGGCGAGGATTTTCGCGGAGTTCGCGGCGAAGTCGCCGACGACTGGATTGATTTGTGCGAGGCCGATGCGCATTGCGTTCGCAACGCTACGGCAGCAGTGGGGTGGCTGGCGAGTTTTGGCTAGTGACGTGCAGGATGCACCGTCTGTTTTGCATCGCTGTAGAGGGCCTTGGTCGCCGCTTCGCCGTTGATGTCTTCATTGGCCTGCCAGATCATGTGGACGTAAAATTGAACGACAACAGCAGCGCAAAATCCCCAGAACATGGTGAGGAAAACTTTTTGAAAAAACGAATTCTTGATCATGCGCTTTGCCAAGCAGGTTGCTGGCCAGCTTTACCAGAAGCCCCACTGGCGCGTCTGAAGTATGTAGATTGCGAGGGCGAGATTGGTGACGGCGTGGGTGAGCACGCACGCGGCGAGATTGCGCGTGCGCCACGCGACGATGTTGAAAAGTGCGCCGGTGATCAGCGCGGCGGGCCAGTCGGCAAACTGGTGTTCGAAGCAAAAGGCGACGCAGGTGATGGCGAAGGAGCGCCAGGTGAGTGTGCCGAATGGAACTGTGCGAAAGTCTTCATTCACGAGGTAGCGCAGTAAAAAGCCGCGCCAGAAAATTTCCTCCACGAGCGGGACGATCACGACCATTCGCAGAAGTCGCAGGCCCAGATTCCAAAAATAGGTGGGACTGTTTGCGCCGAAGTACTCGGGATTAAACCCATCGGTGCGTGGTGCCGCGCCAAAGAGCCACTGCGGCGCAATCCATACGGCCAATGCGAGGAGGCCGATGGCGGTTGCGAAAGCGAAACCGCGATTCGGGCCGAATGTGTATCGGGCGCGGAATCGCCAGAGAATGATCGCGCACACCGCCGTCTGAATCGGAAAGATCCAGTAACGCGGTTCCGCGAGCGCCCAGTGCGCATAGCCATCGCCCAGTGAGCGCACCAATTCGGCGAGCATCAGGAACAGAAGAAATACGCAGAGAGGCGCGAGATAAGCTTTTTCGTGTGGGTCAGCACCAATCATTGCTCAGAATGAAAACAATGGATGAAAACAAAACTGCACAGCCGACACCAGAACAACTCTTGAAATTACTGGAGGCTGAAATTAACGCCTCACGTCAGCGGCGTGTAAAAGACGAATCGAGTCGTCGCACCATTCAAGTGGTTAGCATCTTGGTGATCGTCGTTGGTGCAGCAGTCGCATTGTGGGTTTTGATTTCCATGCTCGATGACGTGCGACCCGCACAGCGCCGGGGTGCGCCGAACGTAACCGGCCAGGACGCGGCGGTGGAGCAGCGGTAGAAATTTTAATGAAGAGCAAGTGTCACGGCACACGCTCTGCTTTTCTCAAATTC
>JAYUIF010000212.1:0-4134 GCA_043766295.1 Spartobacteria bacterium
TCTCTCTCGAAGCCTCCCCATGTGATCATGGTGACAAGTGCGATGCCAAAGGAGGGAAAGACTGTCGTCTCCACAAATCTTGCACTGTCCTTTGCTCAATCAGGGGCAAAAACACTCCTGATTGATACCGACCTTCGCCGCGGACGATTGCATCGCTTGTTTGGTTATCGCAAGCAACCGGGCCTCAGCGGCGTGCTTTTGGGGCAGCATAGTCTTGAGGATGCCATCCGTCCGACCCCACACGAAAATCTCTTCATCGTCTCCGCAGGCCAGCATGTGGACGCCGGCACAGAATTGCTCGGGTCGCAGAAATTCTCGGACATTATGACCGAATTGCGGAAGCGTTACGACCGCGTGGTTGTGGATACGCCGCCAGTGCTTGGCCTCTCGGAGACCTCCGTCCTTCAGGCTTTGGTGGATGGCGTTCTGTTCGTCATTTGGAGTGGTCATACGGCGAACAAAGCCGTCAAGGCAGCCATCGAAATGCTTCAAAGTAACGGTGCAAACTTCTATGGCTTCGTCCTCAATCGCCTCGATCTGAGCACCACGGCAAATTACTACCAATACTACTACTACTCCCACGATTACTATTACCAGTATCAGCCATCACCCCAGTTGGAGAACACCTGATCGCTCCAGTCGTGAACACACGATGCAAGCAGCAGAATAGCTTGCGCTCCTTTGGTATAAAATGGCCGCCTCTGAATTGAACGAGCCCACCCCCGATACATACGGCGTCTCAGTCGTCATTCCCGCCTACAACTACGCCCGCTTTCTCCTCGATGCGATAGCCTCGGCACTGGCGCAGCCATATTCCGCGATGGAAGTCATTGTCGTGGACGACGGCTCCACGGACGAAACTCCCGCTGTTCTTGCTGGCATCGCCGATCCGCGCCTTCGTGTCATCCGGCAGAAAAATTCCGGGCTTTCCGCAGCGCGCAACACCGGCATCCGCGAAGCGCGCCACCCATTCATCGCCTTTCTGGATGCCGACGATAGATGGGCGGAAAATTTCCTTCCCATCGTCATGGCGCGTTTCCGCGAATTACCGGGCGACTTCGCTATCGTAACCGGCAGTTCACAGCGGATGACAGCGGATGGTCGTCTCGTCGAAAAGCCGCGCTCGCTTACCCCTCCGCCACTCACGCTCACGGCCCGCGATTTTATCCTGGTCAATCGTATGTTTCCCTCCGCCGTCGTCGCCCGTCGCTCTACACTCATCGAATGCGGAGGTTTTGATACCACGCTGCGCAGCTCCGAGGATCGTGATATGTGGATACGTATGACCACGCATCATCGCGCCGCCTACATTCAGCAGACACTCGCCCACATCCGCCGCCACGGTGAAAACATGAGCAAACACGCCAGCCGAATGCGGGAGAACACACTCCGCACGCTTGGCAAAGCTTGGCGTTCCAGCGCTGTCAGCCGACTTCACCTGCCGTTCTGGCTCACGGCGCGCGCATATTTTGAATACCAAAGTGCGTGGACACACTTTTCGGCGGGCCGGCGTTTCGCCGCATTGCGTCTACTCGCCATGTCATTCGTGTTGTGCCCAGTTTTTCTACGACCGTCGTGCGTGAGTGAAACTCCGCTTTTCCGCCTCCGGGCCCTGCGTCATTTTTTGATGCGCACAGCCATCTCTCCAAAACTCACTCCAATCAATAACCCGCAACCGTGAGCACGCGAATCCTTCATGTCGTCACATCACTCGATCCGGGCGGGATGGAAAACGGCGTCTGCAATCTTGCCAACGGTCTTTCTTCGCGCGGATTTGAAACACACATCGCCTGTCTGGAGCGACGCGGTGCATTCGCCGACAGGCTGCTTCAGCCGGAAAGTGTAACTACACTCGGCAAACGCAGCGGATTCAGCCTACGAGCCGTTTGGGCGCTTGCGCGGACGCTTCGCCGCGTCCGTCCGCATATCGTCCATACCCACAATCTCGGCCCGCTCATTTACACTGCGCTCGCCACGCTCGGCGGTCGCACATATCCCATTCTCCATGGTGAGCACAGCCAGCTTGCACCTTGGGAACTTGAGCCACGACGCCTCCGCCAACGCCACAAACTCTACCGGGCCTGCCGCGCCATTCATACCGTCTCGCAGAGCCAGCTTGATGAACTGATACAGCTCGATTTTCCGCGTGAAAAAATCACCGCAATCGTGAATGGCGTGGATACCACACACTTCGCGCCGAGTGACCGTATCTCAGCACGCACGAGGCTCGGCCTGCCTGCGGATGCGACGGTGCTTGGTCTCGTCGGTCGTTTCGGCCCGTTTAAAAGGCACGATATTCTCCTCGCAGCGTTCGAGGAACTCGCACCGCTACAACCACGGGCGCATCTCCTTTTCATCGGCGGCGGAGGCAGCGAAGAGGAGCGCGTTCGTAAACTCGTCGCTGCCAGCCCCCATCGTGATCGAGTCCATCTGGCAGGCTTCCATGCCGACCCCGCGCCGCTTTACAACGCACTCGATTTACTGGTCATCCCCTCGGTGAATGAAGGCATGTCCAACGCCGCTCTCGAAGCAATGGCCTGCGCAGTGCCGGTGCTCGGGAATTTCGACTGCGGGCATGAGCAAATCCTCACTTCCGGAAAAGACGGCATTCTCGCCGATCTCACCTCGCCCGCCGCCCTCTGCGCAGCACTCACACCTTTACTCTCAAACCCACAGGCGCTCGTTGACATGGGTCTCCATGCACGCACAACTGTAGAGTTTCGTTTTCCGCTGACGACGATGCTCGACGCCTACTCACAACTTTACCGCGCGCACGCAAGCGCCACCTGACGCCGTATGGACTTCGTGTGCAGCGTCCTTTTCCTAGCGCTCTACTACCTGAAACCACAGGAGTGGACGTCTATATTTTCTACGATTCATTTCGTTCAACTCGTCATGTTCGCATCGCTCACCACGCTGTTTTTCCGTGAGCGCAGCCTGAATGCCCGGGACTTCTTCCGCACTCCGCATGACTGGGCGGTTTACGGCTTCATGCTGTGGATCATCATCTCCAGCCTGACCCCATTTGCTACTTTCAAGGACGACATCCTCAATCGCCTGCTTTTTTATATCGTCACTGTTCAAACACTGTTTTCAATCGCGAGATTAAATAAATTCCTCGATTGGTGGACCGCTTTCCTCGTCATCACCGCGTTTCTCGCCATCGCAGGAGAATACTTTTGGGATCCACTGGGCAGTTCAGACATTACACACGGCACGATGAAAGGCCGGTTGGTGCTGAATATTTCGACGGCAAACAATCCCAATGCACTTGCCCACGCCCTCGCACCGACTCTGGCCATGCTTTATTACTGCACCATTTGGAAGCGATCGGTTTTCCTGAAAGTCATTGGCATAGCCGGGATCGCGCTCGTTATTTATACAGTTTACTTAACCGAATCCAAAGGGGGCTTTATGGCAGCCGCAGCCACCATTATGGCCATGCTTACTTTTGGGCGCCCGAAATCCGCGCAGATTGTCATCGCGGTAGTTCTCATTTTGGGCGGCTCCACGATCCTCTATTCGCTACCACGAATGACAGAACTCAATACCTCCAAGACGGATCAGGCCATTCAAGGGCGTGTGGCTTCCTTTACCCACGGCTACCATTACTACCAAACCCTCACCAAAGGCGTGGGAAGTGGTCAGTTTATTAAGCGGCAGCTTGCGGACTATAGATAT
Organism: Spartobacteria bacterium; assembly: GCA_043766295.1. Classification (GTDB taxonomy): domain Bacteria; phylum Verrucomicrobiota; class Verrucomicrobiia; order Chthoniobacterales; family Chthoniobacteraceae; genus SXWH01. The sequence goes on from JAYUIF010000212.1 coordinate 3,682, forward strand.
AACAAAGCGCCGCATTCCGTCTATGTCGCCATCGGCGCACAGCAGGGAAAGACTGGAATGTTTCTCTTTCTGCTGATCATGTGGGCGAATTTTCGCACGTTGATTTTTATGAAGACACAAAACGTCGAGCAGGAACGGGCGCGAAGAGTTCTATTCACGCTCGTGTTCAGCTACGCGATTTCCGGATGGATGGCGGATTTCGCCTATCGCCCGAGTTTCTTCCTTTTCACTGCGGCGATAGCCGTGATGCACCGCCTCTTCCTGCTCGACCAAAAGAAAGAGGAACCAGAGGAGGAACACCAAACGATGATTTGGAAACAGACCTCTATAGCGCCCGCTCTTGCCATGCCCGGCCCGGCGTTGGAACTCGCCACCCCCGCAGGCAGCGCTGCGCTTCCTCAACGCACATTCATGCAAGTTGAAAACCCGCCACACGCACTTGAGCAGCAAAAT
>JAYUIF010000213.1:0-9736 GCA_043766295.1 Spartobacteria bacterium
CGACAACCCCGAACTCATCATCTATCGCATCCGTCCCGAGCGCGTGCGCTTCATGCGCGAATGGGCGCTCGACTACATCGAGGTCGCGCTGCCCTGAGCGGCCACGTCTGCATTGCGCCAGCGTTGCGCATCGTCTATCGCGCATTCATGCGAACCACACTCCTCACGCTCGCCGCACTCCTCGCGCTCGCTTTTGCCGACGCACCAAACACGCTCTCCACCGACGAGCAAACCGCCGGATGGAAATTACTTTTCGACGGCAAGACCACGGCAGGCTGGCGGGCGATTGGAAAAAACGAGTTCCCGGCGATGGGCTGGGCGGTCGAGGACGGCGCGCTCAAGCACAGCAAGGATGGCGGCGGCGGCGACATCGTCACTAGCGAAGACTACGAAAGTTTTGAACTCACGTGGGAATGGAGGATCGGAGAGGCCGGCAACAGCGGCGTGAAATATAATCTCCCAGATCGGGACATAAACATCGGCTGCGAATATCAACTCATTGACGACGAAAAGCACCCCGATGGCGTGCGCGGTGGCAAGTCCCACCAAACAGCCGCGCTCTACGATCTCATCGCGCCTGCGGATCAAAAGACGAACGCAGTCGGAGCGTGGAATAGCAGCCGCCTCCTAGTGAAAGGGGATCACGTCGAGCACTGGCTGAATGGCGTGAAGACCGTGGAGTTCGAGTTTGGCAGCGAGGCGCTCAAGGCGCTCGTTGCAAAATCCAAATACAAAAAAGTGCCCGGCTTCGGTGAAAAGAAAATGAGCCCAATCCTGCTCCAGGATCACGGCGACGAAATCAGTTTCCGCAGCATCAAACTTCGCGTGCTGAAATAGCGCGCCAACGGATTTATGCTCGAAGACAATCTCCGCGACTGGCTCGCCGCCGACCTCGCAGACCTCGCGCGGACGCATATCCCCTTCGGCAAATACGGCCCCGAACATTACCCGCCGCGCGGCGTCGTCCTCTACGATCTCCCGCTCGAATATCTCGCATGGTTCGCCCGCAAAGAATGTTTCCCGCAAGGTCGCCTCGGCGAGTTGCTCCGCATCGCGCACCAACTCAAAGCCGACGGATGCGATGAAGTTTTCGACCAATTCCGCAAAGCGAGGGGAGGCCGCACGCGCCTTCGCCCCGAGCGCAAACCGCTGCGTGAAACTTTCCCCGACTGACGTGCGTCGCGGGCGAAATTACTCCGCTGCTTTCCAAATCGGCACGTCCTGTTTCATCCGATCGATCAGTTCCCCGCAGTAGCCGAGCGCGGCACCGCGATGCTTCGCCAGCACGCGCACGAAGAGCGACGCCTCGCCGACAGGCACCCATCCGACGCGATGAATGAGCGTCGCCGCTGCGATGGAAAATTTCTGCACCAACTCCGCGTGGATGCGCGCAAACTCCGTCCGCGCCATCACCTCGTATGCCTCGTAGATCAACCCAGTCAGCGCCCGCCCGCCTTCATCCTCGCGCACGATTCCCAGAAATTCCACACACGCCCCGACCTCGCATGAGCCAAGCACCAGCGCCGGCACGACGATTGGCTCGCAGGTGAAATGAACCTCCATTCCTACCCCCCGCTCACGGGCGGCACTACGGCGACTTCCTTCGCGCGGGCGCCGAGCGGCGTATCCCACGAGCAGTATTCGCAGTCCACGGACACGCGCATTTTATCAATGGAAAAGTCGGGCGCGACACGGGCGAGCACCTTGCGAGGTGTGTCCTTGGCCGTGCATTCCAGGCGCTGTTCACGCCACCCGAGTTTTTCTGCGGCGCTTGCGAAAGCTAGTAAACGAATTTGCATTACGTCGTTTATTACCTGCACGCTGGCTCTACTGCAAGCCGCAGCGTTAGTTTCCTCATTATGTTTTCACTCGACGACGCCCGCGCCCTCATCGCCAGTCGCGTCCACACACTCGCCGCCGAGCGCATTCCGCTCGCTGCCGCACTCGCTCGCACGCTCCGCGAAAGCATCGCCGCCGCCGAAGATATTCCCGCTTTCGCGCGCAGTGCGTATGATGGTTTTGCCTTCGCCGCTGGCGAAAATGGACGTCTGCGTGTCGTGCAGGAGATCGCCGCCGGGGCTGCATCCACGCTGCCGATCGGGGCAGGGGAGTGTGCGCGCATTTTCACCGGAGCCCCACTTCCACCGGGCGCGGATACCGTCGCCATGCAGGAAAACGTCGTGCGCGACGGAGACGTTGCAGAAATCCCGGCAACTGCTCACGGTCACGGCGTTCGCGCTCGCGGCGAGGATGCGCGTGCGGGCGACCTCCTGCTCGAACGCGGCCAGCGTCTCGGCCCCATCGAGCTTTCGCTGCTCGCCACGCTCGGCCACACGGAGCCGCTCGTCGCGCCGCGACCGCGCATCCTCCACATCGTCACCGGCAGTGAGTTGGTTTCTCCTGATGCCACGCCAGCGCACGGACAAATCCGCGACAGCAACACCACGCTCGTCGCCGCTCTCGCCGCTGACTGCGAAATGATCGTCCAGCGTCGCGCCGGCGACGATCTCCCCACGTTGCTCGATGCCATCCACAGCGCGCCACACGATGCGTGGGACGTGCTCCTCATCTCCGGCGGCGCGAGCGTGGGCGACTATGATTTCGGCGCACGCGCCCTCGCCGAGAGCGGCTTCAGCGTCCACTTCACCGCGCTCAATCTCCGCCCCGGCAAACCTCTCATCTTCGCCACACGCGGACGCCAATGCGCCTTCGTCATTCCGGGCAATCCGCTCTCGCACTTCGTCTGCTGGCACGTCGCGATTCGCGCCGCGCTCGATGTTTTAGTGAAAGGCGATGCGACTTTCGATCTCATCACGCTCCCCGTCGCGCGCGAGCTTCGCGGCAACGCCCGCGAGACGTGGTGGCCTGCGCGCATCGCGTGGAATGCAGACGGCCCGAGCGCCGCGCCGCTGCGCTGGCAAAGCTCCGGCGACCTCACCGCGCTTGCTGGCGTGAGCGCTCTCCTCCGCATCCCGGCGGATTCTCCAGCCATTGCCGCTGGCGAAAAAATCAGCGCCCTCCTCATTTGAGTCGTGCGTTCGCAAATCGTCATTCCTAAATCCGCCATGCCAGAATTTTCCCATCTCGATTCCACCGGTTCCGCGCGCATGGTGGACATCGGCGCGAAAGCTCCGCAGCACCGCCGCGCCACCGCCGAGTGCCGCGTCGTTTGCGCTGCCGAAACCATCCGCGCCCTTCGTGATCGCGCGTTGCCTAAAGGCGATGTGCTCACCGTTGCGAAGGTCGCCGCCATTCAAGCCGCCAAGCGTTGCGACGAACTGATCCCACTTTGCCACAGCCTCCCGCTCGATGCAGTGGACGTGACTTTCGACGTGCAAGACACCGCCATCCACATCCGCGCCACCGCCAGCACCACGGCGAAAACGGGCGTCGAAATGGAAGCCCTCACCGCCGCGAGCATCGCCGCGCTCACCATCTACGACATGTGCAAAGCCGTGGACAAAGCGATGGTCGTCACCGACCTCCGCGTCGTGGAGAAAGTGAAGGAATGAAATTCGCCCGCATCACGCTCAGCGACCGCGCCAGTGCTGGTTTCTACGAAGACCTCAGCGGCCCCGCGATAGAGCAATTCTTCGGCGAGCATCTCCGCGACGAAATCGCGTGGACGCGCATCCTCATCCCCGACGAGCGCGCGCAGATCGAGCACGCGCTCGTCCGCCTCGCCGACGAAGCGCACGCTCTCATCGTCACCACGGGCGGCACCGGCCCCGCGCCACGCGATGTCACGCCCGAGGCCACGCGCGCCGTCATCGAGCGCGAGTTGCCCGGCTTTGGCGAAATCATGCGCGTGCAAAGTTTCGCCAAAGTCCCCACCGCGATCCTCAGTCGCGCTACCGCCGGCACGCGCGGCCAGACGCTCATCATCAATCTCCCCGGCAACCCGCGCGCCATCGGCGAATGTCTCCCGCTCCTCCTGCCAGCCATCGTCGAATGTCTCGATCACCTCGGCTGGCCGCGCCCGCAGCAGCGTTAGCCGCCGAGCAGCGACATTTCCGCCTTCGCACGGCCAGTTGCGTGTGAGCGGATTTCCGAATAGCGATCTTCGCGCGCCTGCCACACGCGCGACACCGTTGCTGCCAGTTCCGCATCGTCCGCGCTGGCGCGGAGCAGACTGCGCAGGTCGTGTCCATTTTGTGCGAAGAGACAAGTGAAGAGCCGCCCTTCCGCCGTCACCCGCGCACGCGTGCAGCCTTGGCAAAAAGGCCGCGTCACCGATGCAATCACTCCCACTTCGCCGCCCTCGCTGGTGCGAAAGCGCAGCGCCGTTTCACCTTCGTAATTCGGCTGCAACGGCGTCAACGTTCCGCCGATGCGTTCGAGGATTTCCGTCGCGGGCACCACGTCGGCCATGCGCCAGCCGTTCGAGTTTCCCACGTCCATGTATTCGATGAATCGCACGACAAACTCCGGCCCGGCAAAGCGCTGCGCCATCGCCGCCACGCCGTCTTCATTCACGCCGCGCTTCACGACCATGTTGATTTTGATCGGCGAAAATCCCGCCATCCGCGCGGCTTCGATCCCTTCGAGCACGCGCGCCACGGGGAAGTCCACATCGTTCATCGCGCGGAAAATCGCATCGTCGAGCGAGTCGAGGCTGACTGTGATCCGCCGCAGCCCGGCATCGCGCAACGCCCGCGCTTTTTGCGCGAGCATCGAGCCGTTCGTCGTGAGCGTGAGGTCGCGCAGACCCGCGATGACTGCGAGTTGCGCGATGAGTTGCTCGATGTCGCGCCGCATCAGCGGTTCGCCGCCCGTCACGCGCACTTTTTCCACGCCGAGCGAAACAAACACCCGCGCCACCCGCGTCAATTCCTCGAAGGTGAGGATGTCATTTTTCGGCAAAAAATCGTAGCCGCGCCCGAAGACTTCCTTGGGCATGCAATAGGTGCAGCGGAAATTGCAGCGGTCCGTCACGGACAACCGCAAATCGCGCATCGGGCGTTGGAGTGAATCACGCATCAAAGCTCACACATACGCGCAGCCTGCGCTCGCAGCAACCCCCGCCGCGCTGCGGGCCGCATCAGCTAAGCCAGAACGATGCAGTTGGAAATTGCGTGCAGTGTGTGCGGGGTAGCACACGCGCCCTCGCGTGTTGTTGTCGGCGCCCTCGTCGACAATGAACAGTGCGAGCCTTGCGCACCCACGCCCGAAATACTGGACGCTGTCCCCACCAAATGGTGCGCCCGCAAACGCCGCCCCGGCGAGGGCACCGGGGACGCAGCCTGCGAGGGCGCAGGCGCTACCCCGCACGCACCGTTCGCATCCTGTCACACGCTTCCAACTGCATCGTTCCGGCTGAACATGATTATTCTAGCTTCCTGCTTTTGATTTGGCTGGGTAGGAGCAAGGCATGATTTCCGATGACCATGGTGCGGATTCGATTACTACACTCACGCCGGAGCATCGTCGGCTGGCGACGGAGACTTCGCGGGAGGGGAATTGGAAACGGTGGGGGCCGTATTTGAGCGAGCGGCAATGGGGGACGGTGCGGGAGGATTATTCGGCGAGCGGGGATGCGTGGCGGTATTTTCCTTTCGAGCACGCGGGTTCGCGGGCGTATCGCTGGGGTGAGGATGGGCTGATGGGAATTTGCGACCGGCAGGCGCGGCTGTGTTTTGCGCTGGCGCTGTGGAATGAGCGCGATCCGATTTTGAAGGAGCGTCTTTTTGGACTCGCGAATGGGGAGGGGCCGCACGGGGAGGATGTGAAGGAGGCGTATTGGTATTTGGATGCGACGCCGACTTCGTCGTATCTGCGGGCGCTCTATAAATACCCGCAGCGTGAGTTTCCCTACGCGCATCTGCGGGAGGAAAATGGACGACGCAAGGGACGGGATCGGGAGTTTGAAATTTGGGATACGGATGCGTTTGAGGGCGACCGCTATTTCGATGTGATCGCGGAGTATGCGAAGGCGGACGCGGAGGATATTTTGATCCGAATCACCATCGCAAATCGCGGCCCGGAGGCGGCGCAAATCCATGTGCTGCCGACGCTGTGGTTTCGCAATACGTGGAGCTGGAAGACGGGCGCGGAAAAGCCGCTGCTGCGTGCGCTGGGGCCGGGGACGGTGGAGGCGGCGCATACGTCGCTCGGGGTGTATCGTCTCGTGCTGGAGAAGGAGGCACCGCTGCTTTTCACGGAGAATGAGACGAACATCCAGAGGCTCTACGGTGCGCCGAATGTGAATCCGTTTGTGAAGGACGCATTCCAATCGCACGTCATCGAAGGGCGCGCGGGCGCGGTGAATCCATCGCTGGAGGGGACGAAGTGCGCGGCGCATTACACGCTCGATGTGCCTGCGGGCGGCGAGGTGGTTTTGCGTTTGCGACTTGGCGCGATGTTGGAATTGCCGGGCGATGCGTTCGGGAATTTCGAGGAGATTTTCGCCGAGCGGCGAAAGGAGGCGCGGCTTTTCCTCGCTACGAAATGCGCGGCAGGGACGACGCCGGAGCAGCGCAATGTGATCCGCCAAGCCTACGCGGGGCTGCTGTGGAGCAAGCAATTCTATCACTACGATGTGAAGGAATGGCTCGCGGGCGATCCGGGGCAACCACCGCCGCCGGCAGGTCACGCGAAGTCGCGCAATGCGGACTGGGCGCATCTTTTCAACGGCGATGTGATCTCGATGCCGGACAAGTGGGAATACCCGTGGTATGCGGCGTGGGACTTGGCGTTTCACATGCTCCCGATGTGCCGGGTGGATCCGGATTTTGCGAAGCAGCAGCTCATGCTTTTCCTACGTGAGTGGTATATGCGGCCCGATGGTGCCCTGCCTGCCTACGAGTGGAATTTCTCGGATGTGAATCCGCCCGTTCACGCATGGGCGTGCTGGCGTGTTTATAAAATTTCTGCGTCACGCGGGAAGCGCGACACGCTTTTTTTGGAGAAGTGTTTTCAAAAACTGCTGGTCAATTTTACGTGGTGGGTGAATCGCAAGGATGCGCGCGGGCAGCATCTTTTCGGCGGCGGATTTCTCGGCATGGACAACATCGGGCTTTTCGATCGCAGCAAGCCGCTGCCGAGCGGCAAGACGCTGGAGCAGGCGGACGGCACGGCGTGGATGGCGTTCTATTGCTCGACGATGCTGGCGATGGCGCTGGAACTTGCGCAGACGCGCCCCGCCTACGAGGACATCGCGAGCAAGTTCTTCGAGCATTTCGTGGCGATTGCGGATGCGATGAACACGCTCGGGGGCACCGGGCTTTGGGATGAAGAGGATGGTTTTTACTACGACCGTCTGCGCGCCGACGATGGAGAAAGTGTGCCGTTGCGAGCGCGCTCGATGGTGGGGCTCGTGCCATTGCTTGCGGTGGAAGTGCTGGAGCAGGAGGTGATCAAATCGCTGCCCGGTTTCCGCAAACGGATGCGCTGGTTTTTGGACAACCGCCCGGAACTCGCGCAGCACGTGAGCTACATGGAGCGCACGCAAACGGAGGGCGGCGAGTTGCGTCTGCTGGCTATTCCGCGAAAGGATCGTTTGATTCGCGTGCTGTCGCGGATGCTCGATGAAAAGGAGTTTCTCGGGCCGCACGGCATCCGCTCGCTGTCGCGCGCGCTTCGCGATGAGACGTTTTGTTTCATGCACGACGGCGGTCATCTTTGCATCGCCTACGAGGCGGGCGAGAGCACCGATGGAATGTGGGGCGGTAATTCCAACTGGCGTGGGCCGATTTGGTTTCCGCTGAACTATCTGATCATCGAATCGCTGGAGCGCTACCACCGTTTCTACGGCGACAGCGTGCAGGTGGAGTTTCCCACGGGCTCGGGGAATTTGCTCAACCTCGCACAAGTCGCCGCCGAACTTGCACGTCGCATGACGCAGCTTTTTCTCCCCGACGCCGATGGCCGCCGCCCCTGCCACGGCGACGATGCCGCTGCGGAAAAACTCGCCGCCGATCCGCACTGGCGCGAGCTGGTGTGGTTTCACGAATACTTCGACGGCGACACGGGGCGCGGCCTCGGCGCGAGTCATCAGACGGGGTGGACCGCGCTCATCACGCGCTGCATGAATCTCGTAGGCCGGGCCGACGCGAAGTAGGTCGCAGGAAGCTAACGGCAGTTTCACATTCCGGCGCTAAGATGGGGCGCGGGCGGTTCGTAATTCTTGGTGAAACACTACATCCCATGAACTCCATCGCCAAACCAACCACCTTGGAAAAAATCCAACGCCGTCTCGCCGAGTCGCGCTTCTTCGCGTTCTCGCTGCTGTTGCACACCGCCTTCGTGATCGTCGCGAGCACGATCATGCTGATCCGCTACAACATGGTAGAGGATATTCCGATAGGAGGCATCGAGGAATCTGTGCTCATTGACAGACCCGACCCCGAGCCAATTGATGGCCCCAAGGATCCAATGAAAGACGCTTTAACTCAGCCACCAGCAAGCAGCCCGGTTTTGAGTGGCGGAAACATGGTGAACGTGAGCACTCAAACTCCATTGAATGCAATTTTGACTACGGCGATTTCACAAAATCTCATCAACCTCTCCATGGAGGCGATTCCGGTGAATATTCCGTTCCGTGGCAAAGTCGGAAAAATACCAAGCGTCATGGGCAGTCGCTTTGGAAAAGATGGCGATGGTCGCGTAGTCGGTTCAAAAATTATTGGTCGTCCTGGGCCGACTCAAAAAACTGAAGACTCCGTGATCCGTGGATTGAAGTGGCTCCGCGATCATCAAAACGCCGACGGCTCGTGGGGTGACAGCAACCAAGGCGCGATGACGGGTCTGGCACTGCTCACTTTCATCGGGCATGGCGAAATGGGTGACTCCATGGAATTCGGTCTTGCTGTGAACAAGGCCATTGAGTGGGTCATTTCCAATGGAACGAAGCACGAAGGTCGTCTCTCGATGACGGACAATGGATGGGGTGGCAACGGCGGCGTGTATGAGCACGGCATCCTCACCTACGCGCTCGGTGAGTATTACACTTTGAGCAAAGACGAACGTGCGCTGGAACTCTTCCGAAAAGCCGTCGCCTACATCGTAGATGGGCAGGGGCCGGATGGTGGATGGATGTATCATTACGACAAGACAGCGAGTGATACCTCGGTGAGCGGCTGGCAGGTGCAGGCGCTGAAAGCCGCGCATCTCAGCGAGCTAAAACTTTCCGGCGTGCGCGAGGCGCTGGATCGTTCGATGAAAAATTTCGACCGCGTGCAAGGGCCCGCCGGTGGCTACGGCTATCGCGGCGCGGAGGATCGTTACAGCCTCACGGGCGTTGGTGCGCTCTGCAAAATATTCTGGGAGGAAAAGCGCGATACGAACGTCAAACGTGCGATTGAATTCATCCGCGTAAAAACTGCGGGAGAGCTTCCATTTCAGTATCAGCACGAACGTGCGGATTTGTATGCGTGGTATTATCACACGCAGGCGATGTGCATGTTTGGTGATGCCGCATGGCACGAGTGGGATGCCAAATTCAGCAAAGAGATCACCAACGCGCAAAGCTCCGACGGAAGCTGGCCGGTGATGCGCGCACCGGGGCATGGAAATTTGCAGAGCGAGCCTGCGATTACCGGTGCAGTCTATCGCACCACGATGAGCATCCTCATGCTCGAAACCTACTACCGCTACCTGCCCACGAACCGCGCTTTCATCTCGAACGACACATCGAAGCTCGGGTGAATGGTGATTGGTGATTGGTGAGCGTCCATGTCGTCCATGCCCACAAACAGACTGGTGAATGGCCGTCATTTGGCGCGTAGCGCCAGCCACT
>JAYUIF010000214.1:0-4120 GCA_043766295.1 Spartobacteria bacterium
GGACGGCACGCCCTCGGTATTCAGAACGGCGTTCAGTTCCTCGGTGAGATGCGGTGCAAACGGATTCAGAATTTGGAGCAGGAGTTCAATCGCGGCACGCGGGCGCGGGTTCGCGGCGATGAGCGCGTTCGTGCAGATCATCATCTGCGCGATGGCGGTGTTGAAGCTCAGTGCTTCGATGTCTTCGCCGACTTTTTTGATCGTGGCGTGGACGACTTTTGCGAGGGACTTTTCCATCGGCACGTCCTGCACGGCGGCGCTGCGCTGCCACTCGCCGGCTTGATTTTCCTCCATCACGAGCCGCCACACGCGCGCGAGAAAACGGAACACGCCTTCGACGCCGCTCATGCTCCACGGTTTCGTGGCTTCGAGCGGGCCCATGAACATTTCGTAGAGCCGCAGCGCGTCGGCGCCGTATTCCTTGATGACGTCGTCGGGGTTCACGACGTTGCCGCGCGATTTGCTCATCTTTTGCCCGTCCTCGCCGAGGATGAGGCCTTGATTCACTAGGCGCTGGAATGGTTCCGGCGTCGAAACGTGGCCGAGGTCGAAGAGCACCTTGTGCCAGAAGCGCGCGTAGAGCAGGTGCAGCACGGCGTGCTCGGTGCCGCCCACATACAAGTCAACTCCGCCGGGCTTGACAGGCGCGGGCTGCTGTGAGTCCTTGCCAGTGCGATGGAACGTCTCGGACGTGTATGGGAGGGGCGCCTTCGGAGTGACATCTCCCGCCATCGCACTTTTTTGTTTCCAGAAAGTGATGAGGTGTAACTGTCCGCGCCGTCCGCGCATTTCCTCGACGATACAGATGCTCCCGTTGATCCGCTTTTTCGAGATAAAGCGTTTCAATCCTCCCGGATGAGGTGCGACGAACTCCACCGAATCGGGATGAGCGAGGATTTCGGGGAGATTGATAAGATCATCCGGCGTGACTGCCTCGCCTCCCCGCGCGGCTTCAAAGTCAGGAATGCCATGCTGCTTCCATGTGTGGCGGATCGAATACACGTCGCAGGCATGGAGGAAGTCGCCGATTTCCTCCCCCGATGCTTCCTTTGCCAAACGGGCGAAGTCTTCCGTGACGTGCGCGAAGGCGAGTGAAAATGGAGGCCGCTTTCCCTTTTCGTGCAGAGCGCGGGACAGCAACGACCCGACGATGCGCCGCCACGTATCCTCGTCGAAAAGACAGACTCCGCGGCCCGCCTGCCAGCGTCCCATCCAGTATTGCTCCGCTTCTGCGCCGACGAAGCGGTCGGTGTTTTTGTTGTCAATGTAACGCAGGTAATACCAACACGAACCCGCCCATTGCGGCATGGTGTTGGTCTCGCGCGTGGCGGTGGCGCTGTAGCGAACCCAGTCGGTCGCCTTTGTCAGCGGGCCTTCCGGGGTGCCGGTGGGTTTGAAATCGGCCAGCTCCGGCGGGATCAGCGGGAGTTCGCTGGCGTCGAGCGCGCGGTGCTTTCCATTTTCCCACACGATGGGAAATGGCTCGCCCCAATAACGCTGGCGCGAAAAAAGCCAGTCGCGGAGTTTGAAATTGATCGTCTTTTTTCCGAGCCCCTGCGCTTCGAGTCGGCGGATGATTTCGGCTTTTGCATCGGCGGTGGAGAGGCCGTCGAGCGGGCCGCTGTTCACGGCGAAACCCTCACCAGCAAAGCATTCCAGCGGCTCGGTGTCGCACGCAGACTTGTTGCCGAGACCGATGCGCGGCTCCTGCGCGACGACTTCGCGGATGGGCAGCGCAAATTTTTTCGCAAACTCCCAATCGCGCGCATCGTGCGCGGGCACGGCCATGATCGCGCCGGTGCCGTAGCCCATCATCACGTAATCCGCGATCCAGATCGGGATGCGCTCACCACTCACGGGATTGATCGCGAATGCGCCGGTGAAGACGCCGGTTTTTTCCTTCGCGAGTTCGGTGCGCTCCAAATCGCTTTTGCCCGCTGCTGCGGTGCGATAGGCCGCGATGGCGTCTTTTTGATCCGGCGTGGAGATCGAGTCCACAAGTGGATGCTCGGGCGCAAAAACCATGTAGGTCGCGCCGTAGAGCGTGTCGGGGCGCGTGGTGAAAACGGTGATCGCTGTGCCGGTTGTTGCTTCTTTGAAATCCACCACCGCACCTTCGCTGCGGCCGATCCAATTTCGCTGGTGAATCTTGATGCTCTCGGGCCAGTCGAGGCCGTCGAGTTCATCAATGAGCCGCTGCGCGTAGGCGGTGATGCGCAACATCCATTGCCGCATCGGACGGCGCTCGACGGGATGGCCGCCGACTTCGCTTTTTCCATCAATGACCTCCTCGTTCGCGAGCACGGTGCCGAGTTCGGGGCACCAATTCACGGGCGCGGATGAGATGTAAGCGAGGCGAACGCTGTCAGCGTTGTCGCCTTTATACGTGGTGATTGGCTCAGCGCGATTCGTCGCGGGGTTAAACCACGCATTGTAGAGCTGAAGAAAAATCCACTGCGTCCATTTGAAATAGCCGGGGTCGGTGGTGTTCACCTCGCGCTGCCAGTCGTAGCCGAAACCGATGCGTTGAAGTTGCGCGCGAAAGTTGGCGACGTTCGCCTCGGTGGTCACGCGCGGATGCTGGCCGGTCTTGATGGCGTATTGCTCGGCGGGGAGACCGAAGGCGTCCCATCCCATCGGGTGCAGCACGTTGAAGCCGCTCATTTTTTTAAACCGCCCGATGATGTCCGTGGCGGTGTAGCCCTCGGGATGTCCGACGTGCAGACCCGCGCCGCTCGGGTAGGGAAACATGTCGAGGACGTAGTATTTTGGCCGCGAGGCATCGAAGCCGGGCTCGCCGGGATTCGGTGTGTGAAAGGTCGCACGCTCCGCCCAGACGCGTTGCCAGCGGGGCTCAAATTGTTCAAATGGAAATGGACTGCGGCGCTCGGTGCTCATGGCGAAAGGGCGCGGAATGTGGCGGGGACGGATGCAGGATGCAAGATGCAGGATGCGCCCACAGCTTGCATCGCGCTGCACGTGTTGGGCATCCTGCTTTCATGCGCCGACTGCTCATCGCCACGAAGAATGCCCACAAGACTGCGGAAATCTGCGCCATGCTCGGCGCTGATTGGGAAGTGAGCGATCTCACTGCGCACCCGGAAGTGCCCGCGCCGGAGGAAACGGGGACGACGTTTGCGGAGAATGCGCGCATCAAGGCCGAGGCGGCTTCGCGCGTATTTGCGGGGCTCGTTTTAAGCGATGACTCGGGCCTGGAGGTGGATGCGCTCGGCGGTGATCCCGGCGTGCAGAGCGCGCTCTACGCGGGCACGCACGGCGATGATGCGGGCAATCGCGCGCGGCTGATACGTGAGTTGCGGGCGTGTGGTATGCCGCAGCCGTGGCGTGCGCGCTTTCGCTGCGCGATGGCGGTGGCGGAAAATGGGCGGACGGTTGCGGAATTCGATGGTCGTGTGGAGGGTCGTGTTATCGCGGAGGAACGCGGGGCCGGCGGCTTCGGATACGATGTGCTTTTTGTGCCCGAGGGACACGAAAGGACTTTCGGCGAACTGCCAGCGGAGGTGAAAAACCAACTCAGTCATCGAGCGCGCGCGATGGAGCAGGCGGCACGTTTTTTGGGGAAATGAACTGCTAGTGCGGCTGCTTGCCAAGTTCTTGGGCTTGCTCCAAGTCCATCAAGCTGCCGTCGGCGAGAATCAAAAGATTTCCAGTTTCGTGGGAATCCTGACGTTCGACAAACCACGGCTGTTTGGGCCACTTGCGGCAATTGCCCGGCACGTCGCTGAATACTCCGCCGATGTAGTCAATGCGATGGTTGGCGGGCTCTAAAAAATTCGGATTCTTCAGTTTGTCCTGCACCACGGGGCACATGAAGTTACTCCAAGCAATGCCAAAGGGTGAGAGAACTTCCATCCAATCCTCGGCATATTTCTGCTGCTTTGTGGAATCGAATGAGATCTGCGGCCAGCAATCCCTGTTGGAGTTCACGTAGGCGGACGTTGCCACGTAGAGTCCCTTGAGGTTTTCCTGGCAGACGATTTTTTTGGCGCGCACACGATACCAATTAAACGCCGGGGAAAGGAGGGTCGCGAGGATTGCGATGATGACTATGACGACGAGTAACTCAAGAAGGGTGAACCCTCTGAAACTCCTTGGCCGC
>JAYUIF010000215.1:0-1609 GCA_043766295.1 Spartobacteria bacterium
TGCCTCACGGGCGGCGATGGCACGACGAAAATCCCGCACAACGACTTCCTCTGCACGAAGGCGAGCTACCACAATTTTGTGCTGCGTTTAAAAATCAAACTCACCGGCGATGCGGCGACCGGTCTGATCAATTCCGGCGTGCAAATCCGCACCTCGCGCATCTCCGGCCAGAGCGAGGTGAGCGGCTACCAGTGCGACTACGGCGACCCGACTTGGTGGGGCGCGATTTACGACGAAGGGCGGCGCAACAAGCTCATGGCACCGTCCGACATGGCAGCGCTGAACCCCGTGCTGAAGCGCGGCGATTGGAATGAATACGTCATCCGCGCCGAAGGGCCGCACATCCAAACGTGGATCAACGGCGCGCAAGGCGTGGACTACACGGAGGCCGAGGAAAACATTTCGCAAGAGGGCATCCTCGGCGTGCAAGTCCACAGCGGTGGCAACGCGAAAGTGCAGATGAAAGACGTGACTATCGAGGAACTCCCCGCCACGCCCGGAGCGCCGACGTGGGATAAAGTCGGACGTCCCGGCGAGAAAAAACCAGCGCCGAAAAAAGAGGCCAGCAACAGCGGCGCACGCACGCCGGAGGAAGAGCGCGCGTCTTTCAAAGTGCCCGAGGGCTACGAGGTGGAACTCGTCGCCGCCGAGAGCGACGGCATCGGCAAATTCGTGCCGCTCGCCTTTGATCAAAAAGGGCGACTGTGGACGACGACCGCCTTCGAGTATCCCGTGGACGGCAACGAAAATCCCGCCGCCGCCGACGCGCTTTACGCCAGCAAGGCGAAGGACAAAGTGCTCGTCTTTGACCGCGATCCGAAGTCGCCCACTGGCCTCGCGAGCAAGCCGCGCATCTTCGCCGAGGGCCTCGCCATCCCGCTCGGCGTGCTGCCTTACAAAAACGGCTGCTACGTCCAGCACGGCCACGACATCGCCTTCCTCGAAGACACGAACGGCGACGGCAAAGCCGACAAACGCACCGTCGTGCTCACCGGCTTCGGCGTGCAGGACTCGCATCTTTTCCCGCATCAATTCATGCGCGCACCCGGCGGCTGGATCTGGATGGCGCAAGGCGCGTTTAACTACGGCAAAGTCTCGCAGCCCGGCCACGAAAAAGAGGCGCAACAATTTGACCAAACGCGCATGGCGAAATTCCGCCCGGACGGCAGCGAATTCACCATCACCAGCAACGGCCCGTGCAACATCTGGGGCCTCGTGCTGAACGGCGAAGGCGAGGCATTCATCCAAGAGGCCAACGACTACGGCTACCCCGTGATGCCCTTCCACGAATACGCAAACTACCCCGGCTGCTCGAACGGCCAGTGGAAGAGCTACGCCCCCGAATTCCCCGGCACGCCCGGCATCCCGATGGGCGGCACCGGCCTCAGCGGCCTCGCGCTCACGGACACCAAAGGCCCATTCACAGACGCTTGGCGCGATGTGATGCTCGTGGCAAACCCGATCACCAATCGCATCAACGCCATCAAAATGCACCGCGACGGCCCGCGCTGGCGTTTGGAGAAATTGCCCGACTTCATCGAGTCGAGCGACCCGTGGTTTCGCCCCGTCGCCATCACCATCGGCCCGGACGGCTGCCTCTACATCGTGG
>JAYUIF010000216.1:0-4110 GCA_043766295.1 Spartobacteria bacterium
CTCCGAGACTTACGACCCGCACTCGGAGAGCACGCTGAGAAAGCCGGCGATGACCTCCTCCTCTTCCTGCTCTTTCAGATTACGGAGAAATTGGTCGTAACGGCGCGTGATGACTTTCAGTGGTGCGTCCACTTTGTCCTTGGACAACGTGCGGTCGAGCATCTCGCCCTCGATGCGGTCGCGCCAAATTTGATCCGCCTCCGCCTCGTCCTTTGGCCACGGGGATTTCTGGCGGTTCAGTTCCACGGTGTGTGTGCTCTTGAAATCGAACGTGCCCTTGAGCAGTTCCTTCACTTTCGCCACGCGGCTTTCGGCGCGCTCTTTATACACGGCGAAAATTTTCTGCGAGGCGTCCACGTCGCCCGCGAGGATGGCGTCATCGAGCGTGGTGGCGTAGCTGGCGTTGAAAGCGTCCACGTCCTTCTGAGTGAAAAACAGATGGTTGTAGTCGAGTCGTTCGAGGTAATTTTTGAGGAACTGCTTCGAGAGCGTGTCGTCCAGTTTGCGGCGGCTGTAGTGCGCTTTTTCCAAAAGCTCGCCTACGTTCTGCGCCACTTTTGGCGCGATTTTTTTGAAATCCAAATCGCTGGCGCTTTGTGCCGCTTGAGCGAATGCGATGGATGCGGCGAGTGGCGCGATAAGGTATCGAAGGACGTTCATTTTGCAGGAGATAAAGTGCCGCAACCGTGGCAGAGAACCGCTGTTTGGCAAGCGTCCCGCCGATCTAGTGAGTGAAGGCTACTTCACCTTGAGCAGTTCCACCTCGAAAACGAGCGTCTCATTCGGCCCGATCAAATCGCCCGCGCCCCGCTCACCGTAGGCGAGTTGTGCAGGGATGAAGAGCTGCCACTTCGCGCCTTCCTTCATCAATTGCAGCGCCTCGGTCCAGCCCTTGATGACTTGCGTGACGCCAAATTCCGCCGGCTCGCCGCGCTTGTAGCTGCTGTCGAATTCCTTCCCATCAATGAGCGTGCCTTTGTAGTGGACGCTCACCGTGTCAGACTTCTCCGGCTGCTTGCCCGTGCCTTCTTTGAGCACCTTGTATTGCAATCCGCTCGGCAGCGATTTCACGCCTTCCTTCTTCGCATTCTCGGCGAGAAATGCCTCGCCCTTTTCGCGGCCAGCCTGCGCGTGGACGGGCGTGGTGAAAGTGAAGACGGCGGCGATTGCGGTGAGGAGCAGGAGTTTCATGCGCCAACGCTAAAGTGCCGCCGCATCGGCGCGCAACTCATTCGTGATTCGGCACGCGGATTTTTCCAGCATCCACATTCCATCGCTGCACGGATGGAGCGGTGCCTTTTTTTAGGGATTTAAAAAACGCAGGCTCGTCGCGTTTTTGCAAAGTCAGTTCGTTCACACCACCCGCATCGCAGGCGAGAATTTCCATCCGCCCCTTCGCCTCGCGCGGCCTGCCGATGATGCGCGTCGCTCCCGGCGCAAGTCCGCCGCCGTTGCGCGAGAGAACGAGGAAACTGTAGGGCAGCGTCGTGAGATCAATTCCCAGATCGCGGCTGAACTGCGACCAATGCGCATCCTGCGACGCCTCGCTCGGCACATGGCCGAAGTGATGGCACCAGTGGCGCTCGTTGCCGGGCGTCAGCATCCCGCATTTTTCCGCGTGCGTGCAGGGCGCGACGACTACGAACGCGCCGCGCAATTCCTCACGCACCGCGATGAGCGAGCGACTGTCCGCGTGCGTGCCCGCCTCCACCCAAATGATTTCATCCGCCTGCCGCGCCAGCGCGATCAGCCGTGCGCGTGCGGCGGCATTGAGTTCATTCAACACATGGCTCACGAGCAGCAGCGAGCCGGGCTGCATCGTCTCACTCGCGCTGCGCAACTGCACTTGAGGAAACTGCGCCCGCACTTTCGCCTCCGCAAATCGCACCGCCATCGGCGAAACATCCGCCAGCGCGAGCGACTCGATATTTTCCAAAGCACCGAGCACGCGCCGCCCAGCCACGCCGCTGCCGCAGCCGAAATCATAGACGTGTCGCGCACGCGGCTTCCATCCACGCGCAGAAAGTTCCGCGAGGACGGCGTCCCATTTCCACCCGATGCGCTCGGCGAAAGTAGCATCGTAAAGCGCGAGATCCGTCTCGTTCTGCCAATAGCCGCCGCCGGCGTTCGTGCCATCGAGAAAGCCGGCTCTCAAGCGCGAGAGCGCAAGCATTTCTTCATGCGTAAAAGACTGCTCGCGCATCCTTGGCGCGGAGTCGCGTTACTTCCGCTCCTTCGGCGACTCGGGCTGCTGGCCCTTGTTCACCGCGTTCTTGTAGTCATGCCACGCGCCATTGGGTTTGGTGCGCGTGAAGTCAGTGCGATGGTTGTAAAGCGTGTGCGTGCAGCCAGCAAAAACGATGGTGAGTAGAGCGAAGAGGGCAAACTTCATGGATGCGGAGAGGAACAGATTCATTGTGGCGCGTCAACAGTTGCAGTGTTGACGCCCACATTTCCGGCTCTAACTTGCGCGCTCGAAACGCAGGGGAGCCGCACCGGCTGAGAGTCCCGAAAAATACGGGAGACCCTTCGAACCTGAACGCGGGTAATGCCGCCGCAGGGAGCGGAGTTTTCTCAACGGCTGTGTGCTTTCGCGCACAGCTTTTTTCATTTTCAAAAACATGATCGCCGACCCAAAAACATCCTTCGAATCGCACAGCAGCGAACAACTTCCCGCCAGCACCCGCGTGTATCTGCACGGCCGCATCCATCCCGATGTGCGCGTGCCGGTGCGCGAGATCAAACTCAGCGACACCAAGTCCTACACCGGTGCGGTCACGAAAAACGATCCCGTGCGCGTGTATGATTGCAGCGGCCCGTGGGGCGATCCGAATTTCACCGGCACGTCCGAGGAAGGTCTGCCCGCGCTCCGTCGCGATTGGATTTTGAAGCGCGGCGATGTGGAAGCGCACGACGGTCGTGAAGTGATGCCGCAAGACGACGGTTATCTTTCCGGCAAACACGCGGAGTTCGCCAGCAAGGCGGAGAAAAATCGGCTCGTGGAATTTCCCGGACTGTCGGGCAGTCGCCGTCGTCCGCTTCGCGCGAGTGCGGGGCATCCAGTCACGCAGCTTTGGTATGCGCGGCAGGGCATCGTCACGCCGGAGATGGAGTTCATCGCCATCCGCGAAAACCATCGGATTGCGGATTGCGGATTGCGGATTGCGGATTTGAGCGGCGACATTCTCCGCGCCGATCTCGACAAACAGCACGCCGGTTCCGCGCTGCTCCAGAACGAATACACGCCGGGCATCTTCCGCCGCTTCCCGCAGCGCATCCCCGCGCAGATCACCCCCGAGTTCGTCCGCGAGGAAGTCGCCGCCGGGCGCGCGATCATCCCGGCGAACATCAATCACCCCGAGCTCGAGCCGATGATCATCGGGCGTAATTTCCTCGTGAAGATTAACGCCAACATCGGCAACAGCGCCGTCGCGTCGTCCATTGAGGAGGAGGTGGAGAAAATGCGCTGGGCCACCAAGTGGGGTGCGGACACCGTGATGGATCTCAGCACCGGCAAAAACATCCACGCTACCCGCGAGTGGATCCTGCGCAATTCGCCCGTGCCCATCGGCACCGTGCCCATCTACCAGGCGCTGGAGAAAGTGAACGGCAAAGCCGAGGACCTCACCTGGGAGCTTTTCCGCGACACCCTCATCGAGCAGGCCGAGCAGGGCGTTGATTACTTTACCATCCACGCCGGCGTGCTGCTGCGCTTCGTGCCCATGACCGCAAGCCGCATGACCGGCATCGTCTCGCGCGGCGGCAGCATCATGGCGAAGTGGTGCCTCAGCCATCACAAGGAAAACTTCCTCTATACTCACTGGGACGACATTTGCGACATCATGGCTAGTTACGATGTTAGCTTTAGTATCGGCGATGGACTTAGACCCGGCTCTATCGCCGACGCCAATGATAAGGCCCAGTTTGGAGAGTTAGAAACGCAAGGCGAACTCACCCGCCGCGCCTGGGCCAAGGGCGTGCAAGTCATGAACGAAGGCCCCGGCCACGTCCCCATGCACCTCATCGAGGAAAACATGGCCAAACAGCTCGAATGGTGCGGCGAAGCGCCCTTCTACACCCTCGGGCCGCTCACCACCGACATCGCGCCCG
>JAYUIF010000217.1:0-1604 GCA_043766295.1 Spartobacteria bacterium
GATGCTCAAGTCCCCGCAGCCTTGCGCCATTCAGCTTCCCGAGCGCGGAACGAAGCCGCTGCGAGGCCGCGAAGTCGCCGACCACGCGCGAAGCGGCTACGTGCGCCTCGGCTGGTATTACCTCTGCCCGAAGTGCGACCACTGGCACCTCTTGCTTTCCGGTGGCTACGCGATTGCAAAGGATACCGTCGTCACCTGCCATCATTGTATGCAGACCAATCGCGAAATGCGCGAGGGCTACTTCATCGCCGTGGATTCAGCAGGCAACGTCCTCCCCGTCACCGCCGTCCTCGCCAAGAGCCAGAGCATGGACGCTGCGATCCTTCGCGTGGAGGGTGGCGAATTTACACCGCTCCCGCTGAACGACAGCGTCGCCCCCGGCGATCTCGCCTACTGCTTTAGCGACCCGTTCGATCAACTCGGCTATTTCAGCACGGGCATCGTGAACCGCTTTTTCTGGCGTCCCGACAAGAACGGCGCTTTCAACTCCCTGGAAGAACTCAAATCACTCCGCGTGAACGTGAGCACCGACTGGGCTCCCGGCAGCAGTGGTGCCGCTGTGCTGGATGAATGTGGAAACGTCATCGGCCACGTCTCCACCATCTCGCCAATGGCCGAAACTGGCCGCCCTGCCGCCTTGTCTCCCGCCGAGGGAAAGCCAAAAAACCAACCGCCGCGCGACAGTTTCGGCAGCGCAGTCTTCATCACACTTCACGAAGCAGTCCCCGCGCGCAGCGTCATCGCGCTTGCAAAAAGCATGGCTGAAACCAAGCCCGCTGCACCGCCCGCGAAATAAAATCCCGCAGCCGCACACACGGCGACGCATCATCGCACCGACATGGCCGAAAGCGACGTTCTCATCGAAGAACAAACCAAGACCGACGAATCCCTCGACGTGCCTTGGAACGTGGTCGTCCATAACGACCCCATCAATCTCATGGACTATGTCGCCAAAGTTTTCATGCGCGTCTTTGGCTACCCGCGCGAGCGTGCCGAACGTCACATGATGGAAGTGCATCAGAAAGGCCGCTCCATCGTCTGGACCGGCGGACGCGAGCGAGCGGAGCTTTACGTCCAGCAACTCCACGGCTTCCTCCTGCAAACCACCATCGAGAAAAGCTGATGAAGATCGAATGGACATCGGAGCGCGTCATCTTTTCGGAAATTGATGAATTCATCGCGGATGCGCTGCGCAAAATTCCGATCTGCGCTGCTTCGTGTGAAGACAAGGCCATCGCGCGACTTTATCCCGCGCCCACGGATGGTGCGGACGAGGACGCCGATGAGGACTGGCGCGAGCATGTGGTGCCGGGCTTGAGCGAACTTTTTCAGACGCACATGGATGTCGTGATCAAAGACCTCGGCGTGATGCGGGAGGAGGACGAATCGTTCACGCTCACTTTCCCCACCGGGCACGCCCGCGCTTGGATGCACACGCTCAACCAAGCACGCCTCACCATCGGCGCGCTTCACGACATCACCGAGGATGACATGGAGGGCCGCACGAAAGACCTCGACAGCGAAAAATCCTACGCGCTTTTCCAAATCGAAATCTACGGCTTCATCCTCTCGCTCATCCTCCAGCACACGGAGCTGTGATCCAT
>JAYUIF010000218.1:0-4109 GCA_043766295.1 Spartobacteria bacterium
CACAGCGCGCTCAAACGCAATCAAGGCTGCGAAGGAAAAGGCTATCGCTCTCGCGGGTGAGCTTGGTGCGAAAGTCGGCAAGCCGTATCGCATCGCCGAGCAGACTTACGCCAGCTATGACAACAACAGAAATATCTCCTTCAATAATCAGGTGCAGGTTGCCATAGCCCCTGAGGGTGATTCCGATGCCACTGGTGCCGCCTTTGCCGTCGGCACGATCAGCGTCAGTGCTTCAGTGAGTGTCACCTTTCTCCTCGAATAGCTCCGTCCCATTTCCGTGAGCGCACTTGTGCGCAGACGTCGCGTGACTATATCACTTCGAGCATGAAACTTCTCGTCGCCTTTCTCGCTTTCACGACATCCGCTTTCGCGCACGATGCCAGCACGGAGATGGCGAAGGCGGCGGATGCTTTCCTCGCTGCGCTCACGCCGACGCAAAAAGCGCAGGCGACGTTTCTTTTCAAAACGGAGGGCAAGGATGAGCGCACGAACTGGCACTACATCCCACGCGAGAGAAAGGGGCTGGCGATGAAGGAAATGTCGGAGCCGCAGCGTGTGCTGGCGCGCGCTTTGTTGCGGACGGGGCTGAGCGAGGACGGCTATAAAAAGGCGGAGGCGATTCAGGGGCTCGAAGGTATTTTGAAGGAAATGGAGGTGGGGAAGACGGGTGGAATGGTGCGCGATATGGAGCGGTATTTTGTGAGTATCTTCGGGACGCCCGGCGGCAAGGAGCCGTGGGGCTGGCGTTGGGAGGGGCATCATCTGTCGTTCAACTACACGTGCGCCGGGGACGCGACTCCCTCGATGACGCCGTCTTTTTTCGGAACGAATCCCGGCGAGGTGAAGGATGGGCCGCACAAAGGTCTGCGCGTGCTCGGCAAGGAGGAAGAGCTTGGGCGTGCGCTGGTGAAATCGCTGAATGACGAGCAGCGCAAAGCGGCGGTGATTTTTGCCGAGGCTCCGAAGGACGTGCTCGATTTGCCGGGGCGCAATGAGACGAAGCCGGAGGGCGTGGCCTACTCCGCTCTCAATGCGGAGCAGCAAAAGCAGCTTGTCACTTTGGTGAAGGAATATCTTTTCCGCGCACGCACGGATGTGGCGGCGGAGGATTGGGCGAAGGTGGAGAAGCGTGGGCTGGACAAGCTGTTCTTCGCGTGGGCGGGAGGTTTGGAGCGTGGCGAGCCGCACTACTATCGGGTGCAGGCGGGAAATTTCGTGCTCGAATACGACAATGTGCAGAACGGCGCGAATCACGTCCACAGCGTGTGGCGCGATTTCGATCACGACTTCGGGCTCGATGTGCTCGCGGAGCACTACAAGACCGAGCACGGGAAGTAGGGGTTTTGTGACTGGTGAATGGTGAATGGTGAATGGTTCGCAAGCGCGTGGGGTGCGAATGGCGGACTATTCACCAGTCACCATTCACCAGTCACAGTGCCGCGGCTATTCCGCGATGGTCACTTCGTCCGGCTTGCCGTTGCGGAGGCTCTTGTCGGCGCTGGCGAAGATTTTGTTCAGCGCGTCCTTGCTCGCGAGACGATACTCGACGGTGCGTGCGTGCGTGGTGGTCGGGTAGCTTTTCACAACTTTCTTCCATGCGTCGTTGCCGCTGCGCTCGGCGGCTTCGGTGACGAGGCTCTGCACTTTCCCAAAGGTCGCAGCGCCGACTCCGCCGGGGCCGCTCTGCATGGCGGGTTCGATGTAGTAAAAGCGGACGGCGAGCTGGCCGGTCGTGTCCACATTCACCTCGGTCACGCGCGCGGTGCCGTCCACGACATACTCGTGGCTGCTCACGCTGACCATGGAGCCGACGACGATTTCGTAAGTGCCGCCGGGCAGATTTGCGCGCCAGATCGGGCGCGTGGTATTCACCTGCTGTTGCTGCTGCTGCCCAGGAAGCGCGGCTGGTGCCGCAGCGGGCGCGGGAGATTGCGCGAAGGTGGTGGCGGTGAGTGCGAGAAGTGTGAGGAGTGTGCGCATATCGTTTGGTAGTTGAGGCAATGGGTAGTCTGTATTCGGCGATTGGCAAAGGAACAACGCACGATTGCCTCCGAGCCGGCGGGGCTTGCGTTCGATGTCGAGCAGCGCAATTTGACCATGCACTTTCCGCGTGCGTTCGAGGACAAAAGTTTTGTCATGCTCCCAGCCATCACGGTAATCGTTAGCCAGCGCGTGAGAGCGAGCAGCGCAAAGCCAGACTCCGTGTCTTTTGAAATTCATGAACATCGTAAAACTCCGACCCAACGTCGCGGGAATCCTTCGCAACAACGAAGGTAAAATCCTGATCTGCGAGCGCATTCACGTTCGCAATGCGTGGCAGTTTCCACAGGGCGGCGTGGATGATGGCGAGACGCATGACCAGGCGCTGGTGCGGGAACTTTGGGAGGAAATCGGACTCGATCCGGGGGATTTTCGCGTCGTCGAAAAACGCCACGGCTATAGCTATCTCTTCCCCGGCGGAAAAAAGAAAGGGCATCACGGAAAGGATCAGACTTACTATCTTTGCGACTTTTTCGCCGAGAACTCGAAGATCAACGTGAACACAGAGCATCCCGAGTTCCGTGGGTGGCGCTGGATTTTCCCGAAGGAATTCCGCCGCCAATGGCTGCCCGCGATGAAGCTCGATGTTTACACGCAGGTATTCCGGGATTTTTTTGGTGTGGAAATTTAGGCGGCAGGAGAACGGATTTGACCGCATGACTCCGGCGGCATACACGGCGTCATGCTCAGCATTGGTTCGTTTATTTTCGTAGTGTCTGCCCTCGTTGCCAGCTTCTGGTGGGCTGTGCGCGGAGAGGGTGGAAACGCGGGTTGAAATATGGCGACTCCCGAAGACAACCAATGGCTCCATGCCTCTGCAAATGACTTGAGCAACTTGCTACAGGTCATCATGGAATCCACCCATGCGCTCCAGCCGATCTGCGAGCAGCATCCGGATGGGAAAAAATATTACGCCTTTCTCCGCAACGGCCTTGAGCGTGCAAGGAACGTCACGGCGCTCATCGTCACGCGTCTCGGCGGGGTCGCGGATGTGAATGCGGGCGCGATGTTGCAGCCCACATCGGCTGTGTCTGGAACAGAAATCGTCATCGCAAATCCAAAGGGTGAGCGGGAGTTGATCCTGATGATTGATGATGAAGAAATGGTCTGCACGCTCGTCAGCGAGATGCTCACCAACGCTGGCTACCGCGTGGTGACTGTCTCCGATCCATTCCGCGCGCTGGCGGTATTCCAGCAACTCAAGGCAGACATCGCGCTCGTGATTTTGGATTTCACGCTGCCAATTATAGATGGCGCAGAAGTTTTCGAGGAGCTGAGAAAAATCAAACCCAGCATCGCTGTGATGCTCAGTAGTGGTTTCACCGAGCAGGAAAAAGTGCGTGCGATGCTGGCGAAGGGCTTGCGCGGTTTTCTGCCAAAACCCTACTCGGAGGAACGGCTGCTCACCCAAGTCCGCACAACGCTCGATACGATTCGCGCCGAGAAAACCGGCGAGCGCCGGGTGCTCTGAACCGTTTCCTTATTGGGCTGCTCCGCCTTGCTGAGTCTGCGCGGTCGCGGGGGCGCTCGTGTGGCTCAGTTCGATAAGGTCGCCGAGGATGTGCAGCGTTTCCGCGCGGATAGGATCCACTTTTTGGACTTCGGTGTCCGCCGCCTCGTCTTCGTCGGTATCTGCATCATCAGGCTTCGGAGTGGGCGGGTCCTTGTGTGCAAGTTCCTTTTTTTCGTCCTTCTTTTCCTTTTTCAGTTCGAGCTCCGGCTTTGATGCGTTGTCGAGCGTGACTGCAAAAATTTGCTCCGCCGTCTGTTTGAGTTTGGTGCGTTCGGCGTTGCGCTTTTCCTTGCGCGCCTTGTCCCCGTCGAGTTCCACGCGGCGGGTTTCCTGATTAAGCGAAATTTTGTTTTCAGCGATGCGCTGCTTCATGCGCTGAATGTCCTCCTCGATCCACTTGAACTCCTGCTCCGCCGTGATGCGCACAGTGGAGCGCTGTTTAAGTTCGGCTTTGAAAAGCGATTTCTCCAGCTTGTCGTAGGAAACTTCTTTGATCGTGTCATAGGGCATCGGGCCTTTGAGGGCGCTCTCGCCAATGTCGGTTTGATCCCAAAGC
>JAYUIF010000219.1:0-4075 GCA_043766295.1 Spartobacteria bacterium
GCCGCCAGTTGTAAAAGTCGAGTTCCTTCCCGGTTTTGTCGGAAGCAAACATCGGCACGTCGGAGGTGAGTTCGTCGTGCGCGACGAGGACGCAGAGGACTTTTTTGTCGCGGATACGCTGCGCCACACCGGGCGCGATGCTCTTCATCACCATGTCGAACTGATAGGCCGCCTCGCGATGCGTGAAGTCGGAGACTTTCTCCGAAGTGGCGATGAGGATGTTCTGCACGAGCGTGGCTTTCTTGAAAAAGCCCGCGTCCAGTTTGTATTCCGCGGCCTGCTCCGGGGTGACGGCTTTGATTTCAAAACTCTCACCGGCGATGCAAAAGGGAGCAGCGGCGACAAATGCAAAGGCGACGAGCGAGAAAGCGGATTTACGAAGGTGTTTCATGATGTGCATCGGGATATATTTTTAGAAATTGCGGCGGGCGAGCGCGGGACACTGCGAGATCTCGCAGGCGATGTGAACTCCATTATCCGACACGCGAATACGATCACAACCCAACCTATACAGATGATTTTGTGGACGAATAAACGTCTGTTCCGATTTGCACTTCGCTGCTAATGTCGCCGTTGTATGACCGTCATCGAAACCATCGTCCGGGGAGTCCAGAGCCTGCCGCTGCGCGAGCAGGTGGAAGTCGCCCGCTACGTCCACCGCCTCAGCATCAGTGCGCAGAGCGAGCGGGCTGCCGTGTTCCATCGCACTCACGGCGCACTGAGCGAAACCGACGCCGAAGCCTTCGAGCAAGCCATGCAAGACGCCCGCCGGGTGGAAGCGCATGGCTGATCGCGCCGCCGGCATTCTGCTCGATACCAGCGTAGTCGTCGCCCATCTGCGAGGGCGCATAGACATCCTCGCGCTGACCGTGCCCGGCGAACCGCTGTTTCTCCCTCTCGTCGCCCTCGGCGAACTCTACAAAGGTGCGGAAAAATCCGCGCGACCCGCTTACAACCGACAACTCGTGGATGATTTCCTGCAAATGGTTGCGCTCCTTTACCCCGATACTGCCACTGCCGGAAGTTACGCCCGCACCGCCGTCGCACTGGAAGCCAAGGGACAAGTCATCCCCGAAAACGACCTCTGGATCGCAGCCGTCGCCCTCGAATGTGATATGCCGCTTGCCACGCGCGACGCCCACTTCAACTGTGTGGACGGCCTCACGGTCCTCCATTGGTAGCCACTCAAAAGAACGACACAGTGGATCTCGCAGGCGATGTGAACTCCATTATCGGATACGGAAAATATGCGTCCATTTTCCACTCGCATTTCACGTCTTCACTGCGTGACATTCGCGCTCGCAAGCGATGAAGCATTATCACCTACGAAAGAAACAAGAGGACGAAAAGCGGATGTCTTTTCCTAACGCGCAGAACAGAATAATCTGCCTGTCCCAACCTCCATCACGCTCCATCTGCGGTGGGAGTAAATAACGAACCTCAACGCCTTCCTGTGCTGCGCATCGTAGAAATCTTGAGCGCTCTGAAGAACCGCGAGCGCCGCCCTGCGCTGCTCTTTCACGCGGCGTGGATTCTTCTTCTGCTGTGTGCAGCGTGGATGCGGTTTTCCCTGCCCCTCACTCCGGCCATTGACAAGGACTTTGGCGGCTTCCTGCATCCCGCGCTCGGCGCGTTGAACGGGCACGGCCTCGTTCACGCCGAAGGTCGCGCGATTCTGTATCCGAGCCTCGTCTATGCACTGCTCGCGGTCTTCCGTGATTTCCGCGTCATCACCATCCTCCAGCACACGCTCGGGCTCGCCACCGGAGTGCTCCTGCTCGCCACATGGTGTGCGGCGTGGGGTGCATTGCGCCCGGCGCGCCTGCAACGCTGGCTCTACGATGTCGCGGGGCTCGCGATGTTCGCCGTGTTTCTTTTTGCCCCGCAGCCCGTGCTGTTCGAGTTTCGCATCCGGCCCGATGTGATCTGCCCGTTCTTCGCCGCGCTCAGCTTCTACCTGCTCGTGCGCTTTCTCCTCGCGTGGCGGGTGGAGAAAAATCCGCGCACCATGTTTGGCTTCGCCGTCGCCGCAGTCTTTGTCAGCTTCATCCTGCCGAGCCTGAAGCCGAGCTATTGGCTCTGCACCCTCTTCACGACCATCCCCGTCTGGTGCGCGCTTTTCGACCGGCGGGAAAAGCTCGCGCGCCGCCTGCTCATGGCCGCGCTGCCGCTCGCCGCCGTCTATCTGCTGCTCATCCTCCCCGAGCGGATATCCTCGCGCGGCGATACGAGCAGCGCCACTTTTCTCCCTCAGTCGCTCTTCAGCATCCACGCCCTCATCATCCGCGAGCAGCTCGCCGCCGATGTCGCCACGCCCGATCCCGCCGTGCCGTATTCGCCGGAGAAACTCCGCACCACGCTCACGCTCCTCGATGCCAGCATCGCCTCCGCGCACATGAACAATCCCGGTCACATGGCGTCACTCGGCTACTCCGCCGACTGGCTGTTGTATCACAACCCGTTTTTCGCACAGATGGACGAAGCCGATCACTCAACGCTCGAACAGCGCCTCGGATTTTACCGCTACTACTACCGGCGGACGTGGCAAAAAATGCCCGGCCCGATGCTCCGGAAGGTGGGCTTTCAGCTCGGGCTTTTTTACAACCTCGACTGCCCCGCCTACAGCGACCGCGGCGGAGACTTGAGGAAGTATTACGCGCACGCCGACGAGATTCTGCACAACCCCAGCGAGCAGGAGATTTTCGACGCATGGCCGCCGGCGCATGCCTACCGCGCGTCCGTCGCACAGCTCAAAGACCACGCGCTCGAAATCCCGATATGCAAAATCCTGCATCAAACCATGGACCGCCTCGGCAACTTCTACCTGCCCGGCCTCCTCGCCTTCCTCGCTACATTGCCGTGGATATGTTGGCAGGCCGAGCGCCGTGCGCGTTTCGGAGTTTTCGCCGCCATCCTCGCCATCGGCTACGCCTTCAATTTCGGCAACAACCTCGGCATCGCCATCTTTCACACCCTCCAAATCGGACGCTATACCCTCGTCCAGTTTGCCACGACCCTGCTTACGGAAATGCTCACCGCAATTTTCCTGATCGAGATGGTGTGCGCCTTTGCCGCGCCGTTTTTTGCGCGGAAAATTTCGCCGCACCGTTGATTACCCATCCGGCAAGCGGCGCACGGCTTCACCCACGTCGCCGATGACAATGCCAGAAAATGCACGGGCACCATTGGCCTCCCGCGCCTACCCCGGGACCATCACGCTATAAATCTGGCTCCACGGCCCCGGCTGGTTGTTTTTGCCGATCCAGCGGAGGACGAGATACACCGTCTTCCCGATGTCCCCCGTCGCGAAATCGGCGCGATAAGGCATCCGCGACTCCATCGCCAGGAAATCCATCGCTTCCGGGTCCGTCGGAGCGGTTCCCCCGATTTGCTCCCTGATTTCGACACACCGGGCATTGGAAGGCTTGGCGCGGCTTTCGGGCGTCGTGCTATCCGCGATGAAAATACGCAGGATACTCCGCGTGCTCGAATCCACCTCCTGCAACATCGGCGTCGTATCCGGCGTCGTGCTCGGCGTATGCGTGGTTTTCGGCACGGTGATGCCGGCCTCCTCACGGTCGCCGTTCGTCGTATTCGGATTTGCTTGAATGACAGGCACCGTCACCCGGATGACAACCTCCGCCGCCATGCGCGCGGAATCCTTTTCCTGAGTGGCAGCGTGGAAAGCCGCCTTCGCCACATTGAAATTAGTCCATTTAGTGTTCCAAGTATTCCATGCATTCGTGATAGCAGCGACCTGATTCGTATCCAGCCCGTGGTTGCTGCCGTGATTATTCACCCACGTATAAAGGTTGGTGAACCAGTTGCTGTAGGTTTCGTCGCTTTGCGGGATGTAGTCTTTGTTCATAAATATGTTGGGTGCGTGGTAGTTTCGTGGGGATTGGAAAGCGCTTTTCTTATTATGTCAAACTGAATGAGATTCAGTATTTATACTGTAAGAAATGACGACAATAACCCAACCCCTGAAACCGATGGCACCACCATCGAATACAATAACCCAACCCTTGAAACCGATGGCACCACCCTTGAATACGATGGCACCACCATTGGCTTC
>JAYUIF010000220.1:0-9580 GCA_043766295.1 Spartobacteria bacterium
GCGCAGCGTGCGTTCTCCCTGATTGGTCGCGGCTGGCTGCTGGCTGGAGCAAACGCTTCCTCCACGACTGTTATACCGATGTAATGGGATAGTTGGTATGATACTTGTGCCACTGCCACGCGTTGACTCCCCGCAGAAAGTCGGGCACTTTCCGCGCATGAGCACGCTGACAGAAATCGAAGAGGCCGCCGATGCGTTGTCGCCGGAGCAAAAGCAGGAGTTGATTCTTTTTCTTGCGGCTCGGCTGCGGACTGGTGGGGCGGAGATGCCAACGCCGCGAAGGTTTTCCAAGGAGACGATGGCAGGATGGATCGCGGAGGATGAGCGCTGAGGGTCACGGTTTCTGCCTCACACAAAGACACGCAGTGGCTGGGTGGTATTTCAAAAGGAGCCGCCTTTTTCGAGCGGGGACACTGCGGGCTTGGAAAACTTTGTGCGCCCGGCAATCTCTGCTCGCGCTGTGATTGGCGCACTTATGCCCAAACGCTTGCTGACACTCATGGCGCTCTTCGCGCTCGCGCTGCCGACTTTCGCGCAGGACGACGCGCCGCCGCCACCACCGAAAAAGGACGGCGTGCAGATCACCTTCCTCCCGCCGCCGCTCGAAGGGACGGTGAGCCTCGGCATCTACGACATGGCGGGGAAACTTGTGCGCACGCTGCACCGCGAGGCGACGCAAAAAGATTTTGTTGTCGGGCTGAATGGATTCATCACGCGATGGGACGGGCGCGATGACGCGGGCCAGCTTCTTGCGCCGGGCAAGTATTCGGCGCGTGGCTGGATGGTCGGCGATCTCGCCATCGAGGGCGTCGCATTTCACTGCAACGATTGGATGAAGGACGATGATTCACCGCGCATCGCGCGCGTGCTCGCGGTGAAGAATGATGGTCGGGACAGCATGCACATTCTCCTCCGTGACGTGGATGGGAAGGAGCAGACGATGGGTTGGAACCTCAGCAAAGATGGCGGCGAACCGCCGAAAATCGAAGTCACCGCAGCGGTCGAGGATGGCAAACTTTCCGTAGGCAATGGGAGCGCGATGCACGCCGTCGCGCTGGGCGATGGGGAGCGCGCGGTCGCTGCGAGTGTCGGCCACGGTGGGCGCGTGTGGGCGATTGTGGAAAGTCCTGCGGGCCGCGAGGTGCGTGCGTATTCGGCGGAGGGGGAATTCGTGCGGCGGCTTGCATACGCGAAGGACGAGCCAGCGCCCAAACAGATCGCGGCGTCGCATTGGAGTGAGATGATTTTTTTGCTGGATGAAAACGACCGCGAGCAACGTCTGCGCGCGCTCGTGCTCATCGTGGAAGGCGAGAGGAAGGAGCCCGTCTCGACGTGGAAGACGGTGTATCAAAAGCGAATCGTGAACAGCGACACGTTCGCCGCCGCAGCCGCCGATCTGGGTCGCACGCCGCCGCCACAATCCGCGCCGGAAGTGAAGGTGCAGACGAAAGCGAACGCGCTTCTGCAAAACGCGAAGACCGAAGCGCGGCTGCAAGCGAGCACGGACGAAAAGGGCGCGCTTTTAAAAACAGCGGACGGACTCCCGCTCGTGCATCTCAGCGACACGCCGCAGGTGAAATGGGCGGCGCTCGTGCGCGAAGGCGAGGCGCTCGTGCTTTTTCAAAGCGACGGCGTGGTGGTCGAGGAGTTCAAGCTCGGCAAGCCGACGAACATGATGGCGTTTGACGCGGGCGAATACACTCTGCGCGCGCCCGCCGAGGCGAAAATGGCGCATTGAAGGATGGACGTTTGGCGCGGGACGTTGGACTTTAGCCGCCATGCACGAAGAACCATTCCGCTGGGTCGAGGCCATCGTCAATCGTCGTGAGTATATCGAAGACCAGCTCGCGCCGGGCAGTCCCATCGTCGCGCTGAGTTGCCGCGAGGGCGCGCTGCTTTTCACGCTCAGTCGCGAGCGGCAGAAAGTATTCGAGATTTACGACCGCATCGCGCTCGGCGGCATCGGGCATCCTGGCGACATCGAGCGGCTGCGGCTTGCGGCCATCGAGGTCGCAAGCACCGAGGGTTTCGCGCGCTCGGCGGATGATGTGGCGCTGCGGCGGCTCGCAAATTTCTCCCTCTCGCCCGCGCTCAAGGCGGCGTTCGAGCAAATCTACGGGCCGCCATTTCTCGCACGGTTGCTCTTCGTGGAGCTGGGCCGGCGGGGTGCGCCGAATCTTTTTCTCCGGCTCGATTACGACGGATCGATCCGCACGAATGGCGGGTCGTTCGGCAAGACGTTCGAGGACTTCGGCGTCATCGCAGGAAAGGCTCGCGCCACGCATCAGATGGAGACTTTCCTCGCGGGAAAAGAGCCCGCAACCCTCGCGCTCGGCGACGCGCTGAAGCTTGCGGCGGACGCATGGACCGTCGGCCACCTTGCGCTCGCGGGCGATGGTGAAGAGAAGTTGCCCTCCGTCGAAAAAATCGCCGCGCATCGCACGGAGCAACTCGTATTGGCGAGCATCGAAGTGGCGCTGCTCGAACACAGCGCGCCGGTGCCCGCGAGCTATCGCGTGCTCTCGGAGGCGGAGGTGCGGGCGCTGCTCGCGTAGTGCGTGCAGGGCGCGGTGGGCGCGGAAACTTTGCGGATTCATTACGATGGCAGTGCCATAGTTTTAGATTTCTGCCATCGTCCGTCCGTGTCCACCGATACCACGAGCAAGCCGCCTCACGTTCCGCAACACGCGGTGGCGCGTGCGATTGGGCGCGGGAGCTATGGGGAGATTTGGCTGGCGCGTTCGCTCACGGGTGCTTGGCGCGCGGTGAAGATTGTGGATCGCAGGCGCTTCGAGGATGAACGGGCGTTTGAGCGGGAGTTCGAGGGCATGGCGAAATTCGAGCCGCTATCGCGCGAGCACGAGGGGTTCGTGGACATCCTGCACGTAGGGCGCAGCGATGATGATGCGTTTTTTTACTACGTGATGGAGCTGGCGGATGACGCGGTGCAGCGTCCCACTTTCGATCCCGCTGCGTATCAACCGAAGACGCTGAAGAGCGAATTGAAACGCGTGGCGCGCTTGCCTGCGGATGAAGTGATCACGCTCGGGCTTTCACTCACCACGGCGCTCGCGGCGTTGCACGGGCACGGGCTCGTGCATCGCGACATCAAGCCGGCGAACATTATTTTTTGCGGCGGCGTGCCGAAGGTCGCGGACATCGGCCTCGTCTCCGCGATGGGGCAGCAGTCGTTTGTGGGCACCGAGGGCTACGTGCCTGCGGAGGGGCCGGGCACGGTGCAGGCCGATCTTTTTAGTCTTGGAAAAGTGCTTTACGAAATCGCGATGGGCAAAGACCGCCTCGAATTTCCCGAGGTGAATACGCGTCTCGACGAGTTGCCCGACCGCGCGCTGCTGCTGCGGCTGAACGATGTGCTGCTGCGCGCGTGTTGCTTCGACACTGCGCAGCGCTATGCGACCGCCGATGAGATGCACGAAGATCTCGTGCGCGTGCGCGATAGTCGTCCGCTGCTTGGCAGGCCGGGGCGTCGGCGCTGGTGGTCGCTGGCCGCGCTGCTCATCGTGGTTGCGAGCGCGTTTGCGTGGTGGAAAATGGATACGCAGCCAGCGGGGAAGGGGGCTGTGGTGATCGAGACGGAGCCGTCGGGCGCGCAGGTGCGCTTCGAGGATTTGGAAGGGCGCTGGCTGCAAAGTCCTGCGCGTCTCGCCGACGTGGTAGCGGGCGAGCACGTCGCCCATGTGATGAAATTTGGCTACGCGCCAGCGGATGTGAAATTTACCATCGCCGCGAATGGCGAGGCGCATCCGCCGAAGTTCGTGCTTCAGCGACTCATCGGCGCGGCGCACATCGAGTCGAAGCCGGAGGGTTGCGAATTTGAAGTGCGCGATGGGGAGACGGTGGTGAAGACGGGCAGGACGCCTGCGGATTTTGCGGATCTGCCGACGGGCACTTACGAAGTCGTCCTCCGCAGCGATGGACGCGAGAAGCGCGCGCCGCTGATCATCGAGCGCGGGGAGACGACGCCGGTGAGCATCGAGTTTGGTTCGCGCAAATTCACCGTCACGAGCACGCCGGTGGGCGCGGAGATTTTTGCCGATGGCAAGCGCGTGGGCACTGCGCCGTGCGAGGTCACGTTGATCGAAGGAGCGCATCAACTCGCCGCGCGCCATCGTGCGTGGCCGGAGCAGACGCGGGCGATTCAGGACGACAGCCCCGTCGGCGTCGCGTTTGCATTCAGTCCCGGCAGCGTGAAGATCACCAGCGCGCCGCAGGGTGCGGAGATTTTTACGGGAGAGAAATCGCTGGGCCGCACGCCGCTGCTGCTCGAAGATCTCGAACCCGGCGAGGTGCGCTACATTTTGAAACTCGAAGGCTACAAGCCGTCCGAAGTCACCGCAGTCGTCGAGCCGGGCAAACAGATTTTTGCGGCGGCGCGCTTCGAGGCGAGGCCGGGGGCGCGGCGCGGAGAGGCGTGGGAAAATTCGCTCGGCATGAAGTTTATCCCCGTGGGCGAAATCCTCGTGGGCATCTGGCCGGTGCGTGTGCGCGATTACGCGGCGTATTCTGCGGAGACGGGGCGTCCGCGTTTGCCGGTGGATTTTGCGCACGATGAAAATCATCCCATCGTCCGTATGAATTTGGAGGACGCGATGGCGTTTTGCGAATGGCTCACGCAGCACGAACTCAAGGCGGGCAAACTCGATGATGGACAGCTTTACCGACTGCCGACTGATGCCGAGTGGAGCGCGGCTGCCGGGCTGCCGGACGAAGGTGGAACGACGCCCGAGAAACGCGACGGACTTGTGCGCGACTTCGCGTGGGGAAAGGCGTGGCCGCCTCCGCCCAACGCGGGAAATTTTGCGGACACAGCTTACAAACTCGCGCCGGGTGCGGGCCGCACGGGCAGCATCCCCGGCTACAATGACGGCTTCCCGCGCACGTCGCCGGTGGGGACTTTTCCGGCGAACAAGATCGGCATTTTCGACATGACCGGAAACGTGTGGCAGTGGATGGCCGACAGCTATAACGGCGGGACGCAGCGCAAGGATTGGGGTGTGTTGCGCGGGGGATCGTGGGGGACGAGCAAGCAGGAGGAATTACGACTCGGCTATCGCGATGTGGTGGATCGCACGGAGCGCGATGTGATTTTTGGATTCCGCTGCGTGCTCGTGCCGGAGCGGTGAGTGAGCTATGGCGCAAAAGTGAATGTGCCCGTGACGGTGGATGGGGTTGTCGTGTAGGCCGTGCCGCGAAATGTGCCGCCGCCCGCGCTGGTGAAGGCGAGCGATAGGACGAAGGGGACCAGGTTCGTGCTTTGGACGACGAGTTGCGCGCGATATGCCTCCTGCGTCCATGAGGAGGAGGTGATCGTGCCGGTCGAACTGCCGACATAATTTGAAGTGCCAAGCCCGGTGCCATCGAACACAAAAATGATTGTGCCGATGCCGCCGTTGAAATTCAGCGTGAGCGTTTTGTTGAAGTGCGAAGGCGGTGTGTAGAGCGGCCCCGCGTAGGCGATCTGCGGTATGCGGTAGAAATGTTTCGCTTGTCCTGCTGTCGCCGTCACATCGAGATCCCCTGCCGGGGGAGTGGTGACATAAAGTGCGACTTTCGCTTTCGACCACGTAGATAGGTTTGTGGAGTCGTAGAGCGTATATTCGCTGTAGAGCGCGCGGTTGAATTGCAGCAGGAAGTTGGCGCCATTTTTTACCAGCGTCGGAGCGGCACCGCCCACGGTTGGGAGTCCTTGGGCGGAGGCGTTGAAAGCGAGCGCGGCAGTGCCTACGCGGCGGATGGTGATGCTGTTCATCACGACGGGTGTGAGGGGCTTGCTGTTTGCATCCACGGCGACTGCGCCGATGGCCTGCACGATATTCAGGCCGCTGGTGACGTTGCCGAAGATGGAGTGGACGTCGTCGAGAAATGAGGTCGCTGCGAGCGTGATGAAGAACTGGCTGCCATTCGAGTTCAGCCCGGAGTTTGCCATCGAGAGAACGCCCGCTGCGCTGTGTCGCAGCGTGGGATCGAACTCGTCTTTAAACGTGTAGCCGGGGCCGTCCGTGCCGTCGCCTTTTGGCGAGCCGCCTTGAATGACGAAGCCGCTGACGACGCGGTGAAACGTCAGCCCATTATAAAAAGGCGTGCGCTTCGCAGAGCCGGTCGGGATGTCCAACCACGCACGCTCGCCGGTGGCGATGGAGATGAAATTGGCGACGGTGCGCGGCGCTTTATCGTAGGCGAGCTGGCAGGTGAAATTTCCCAGCGAAGTCGAGAAGTCGGCAAAAATTCCGTCCTGCGCGACGAGGCGCGAGGCACACAGGCAAAGGATGAGGATGAAGCGCTGGAGAGCGGACATGGCGAGCGGGCGTAAGTAATGTGAGTCGGGGCGCGGCGCAAGTGGGTGGATGTTTTTTTGAAGCCTCTTCTTGCGAAAAGGCGTGCCCTTCGCCTAACAACCTTGTCCTTTGTCGGCACAATACCGCTGCTCTAGCTTTCAAACGCATTAGACCCCGTTCCATGAATTTTAAAAAACACGCCCTCGTCGCCACCGCGCTCATGTCCGCCGTTTGCGCGATTGCTCCGCAACTTCACGCGCAGTTGCCAACCGCGCCACCGCCGGTGACTTCGAATGATGCGAAGGACTTTGTCGAGGCCAAGGCGCTTTTTGATGCGCAGAAATGGAAGGAGGCCCGAAGCACGCTCGAACGGTTCGTCGAAAAATACAAAGCGTTCTCGCCACGTTCGCGGGACGCGAAGTTCATGCTCGCGATTGCGTCCATTCAGACGAAGGAATTTGAGATGGGCGTCAAGTATCTGCGCGATCTCATCGGCGACAAAAATGTGGAGCCAGCGGCCAAGGCAATGGCGCAACTCACCATCGCGAAGTCGCTGACGATGCTGGCCTTTGATCGCTTCCCGGTGACGGAAACTGCTGTGCAAAAAGGGGCGCAGAAGAAAACGCTGGAAAACGCCCTGACCGAATACGACGCATTCATCGCGAACTTCCCACAGTCGAAGGACGGCGACAGCGCGCACTACTTGCGGGGCCAGGTGCTCGTCGCGATGGAGAGCTACGAATTAGCGGTTCCGGAATTTGGAATCGTGGTGCAAAAGTTTACGAACAGCCCGCTGCGCTGGGATGCGCAAATGTGGATTGGCAAGGCGCAGTTCATCCTCGCCAATACGCTGCTCGTTCCGAAGGACAAGGAGACCAAGGAGGTGCCGCCTGCCGAGGTGAAAAGAGCGCTGGATACGTTCGACAACGCGGAGAAGGCGCTGGTGGCCACCTACCAAGGAAGCGGCGATGTCGCCCTGCAAAATGATGCGACTTTTTTCATAGGCCAGATGCAGCTCACGCGGAGCCAGCATGTGATTGGAAAAGAGAAGGAGAAAGTGGATACCAGAAGGAAGGAGTTGGAGGAAGCGGGGCTTCAGGCGTTTCGTGCGGTGCGTAGCGTCGAGGAAGTGGTGGCTGCGCAGGAGGATAAAATCAAACGCCTCGAACAGGCGATGCAGATGAATACGCCGGGGGCGCCGGACTATCTGGAGAGGAAGAACCGCATCGAAAACCTGATCGGGATCGAGATGGAGAAAGTGGATGGCTACAAAAAGGGACAGGATCAGTATCTCGCGGCCCGCATGGCCATCGCCCGCATTTTTCTTTTTGTAGAAAAGTATGATGAGTGCCGAGTCTTGCTGCGCGTTTTGCAGATGCAAAAGGAGGCGCTGGAAAAAGACAAAGATGCGCAGGCGAATGTGGCCTGGATGCTCTGCCTCACCTACGCGCAGCAAAAAAATGTGGAGAAAGCCCTTGAGACTTACGAGGCGTTTCGCAGCGCATTTAAGGGCAATGAAGTGGGCGACAATTTGCCTCTCATCGTGGCAAACCTCCTCGTGGCAAAGGGCAAGCCGGAGAAGGCGGAGGAACTCATCAACCAAGGCAACGAGGACTACAATCCGTGGCGCTTTGCCAATGATTCGCAGCGTATCCTTGAGAGTGCGGCGGAGGACAAGGGTGACTATAAAAAGGCGCTCGATCTTATTGAAAAAGTGCTCTCCAGTCCTCTCACGGAAGATATCGAGGCGGAGATGCTTTTCCGAAAGGCGAACATCCTTCAAAGGAAAGGTAAGGATGAGAGCAACGCAGTGGATGTGGACAAGGCGCTGCTCATCTACGTGACCGTGCGCGAGAAATTCGCCAAGTATCCGTATTCGGAGGACGCATGGTTTGCCATTGGGCGAATCCACTCCGACAGGGAGCCGGCGAAAGCGAGGCCGGAGTTGGAGCAATACGTTGCCAGATTTGGCGAAGGCGGAGGGAAGAGCGCCAACACCGAGAAGAACATCCCCGTGGCGCAATATCTCATCGCCAAGTGTCTCCGCGATTTGGGCGAAAAAGATCCGAAGAGCAATGAGGCGGCCATTTTAGCCTACCGAAAGATACTCGAAAAATGGCCGGACAGCGAGGTGGGCCCCAATGCGCTCTTCAAGATTTTCGATATTTACTACGAGAAGCACGACTATGCGATGTGCTTGAAGTTGATGGAGGAATTTGTGGCGAAGTATCCCACGAACGAGAACGTCTATTACGCCTACGCGAACATGGCGGAGCTTCTTTTCACCGGCTCCTTGAATACAAAAACCGACGCCAACGGAAAGACGGTGTCCGCAGGTTCGGCGGGGATTAAAGACATCGAAGCGGGCACGCTGAAACTCAACAGCTATGTGGATTACGAGCAGTCAAAAGGGGATGAGATGAAGGTGAAGCGCGGGGATTCGGCGCTGCTGAAAATCGCAGACCGATGGCTCGAAGAGATTCGGAAGACGCCATCTTTCATGGTGCTCAACGCGGAGCAGAAGCTCACATGGAAGAAGTGCGTGGACAATGCGATCACGCCCATCGAGCGACAACTAAAGCTCTACCCCAAAGGCACGCGCCTTGGTGAGGGACTGGAGAGGCTGGTGAAGTTGCAGTCATTGCGTGTGAAAGCGCAGCAGACGGATGCCGCGCAGGTGGAGGCGTATTTCAAAGACCTCGCTGCCAAATACGGAACGGATCAACTTTTGAAGGCAAAAATCCAGGCCAAGCTCGCTGAATTTCTTGCGGAAGCCGACCCGAAGCGCGCCACTATTGTGATTGGAGATGCCTTCCAAACCGTTCCAAATCTGATCAAAGAAAATGAAGTAATCATCCCCACCTTTTCACCTCTCGATTTCGACCGCTATCTCACCGGGCTTTTTGAAGCGAAGCGGCACGATGAGGTCGCCAAGATCATCAAGCGATTGCAGGACGAATACCCGCTTGAAGGCGGAACCGCGCCGGCGAGCGTCGTCGGCGAGGCGCAGGCGGTCGTGCTGTTTTGGGAGGGCAAGGAGATGCAGGATAAAGGGAATAATGCGGGTGCCGGTGAGAAGTTCCGTGAACTGGCGGAGAAGTATCCCAAGTCCGCGAAAAAATTGGAGGCCGATTACGGCGTGATTTTGGGCGACCTCGAACGGGGATCGCTGAAAGAA
Organism: Spartobacteria bacterium; assembly: GCA_043766295.1. Lineage (GTDB taxonomy): Bacteria > Verrucomicrobiota > Verrucomicrobiia > Chthoniobacterales > Chthoniobacteraceae > SXWH01. The sequence goes on from JAYUIF010000220.1 coordinate 9,475, forward strand.
GAGGCCCAACTGCGCGAGGGTCTGCAACGACTGGCCGACATCGTGAAAGTATCGAATACGAAGACCTTTGAACTTCAGGCGAAGGCGCTCTTTTTGATGGGGCGTC
>JAYUIF010000221.1:0-4055 GCA_043766295.1 Spartobacteria bacterium
AGCGACGAGTTTTTCCCGATCAAACACGGTGCATCCACCGCCGGCGTCAATGGTCGGCCCCGCCTCATTCGTCTGGATAAACGTGGCCCGAAACAGCCCTCGATATAATTCCCCAAGCGTCCGGCTGCGCGTAATCTCCGTGCCTTCCGCATCCATCAAAGTTGCGGAAACGGCAAATACATCCGGTGCGGCAAAGTGGGGCAGCAAGAGGGAAAAACTATCATCGCACACGCGGATATCATTGTTGAGGAGCACCACGTATTTGTGCCGGATACGCTGGCAGAGTTCGTTGTAGGAAAACAAAATGCGGTTGCTCGGGGCAACCTCCACAATGACTCCGGGGTAGTTTTTTTTCAGGAACTCGACGCTCCCATCCGTGCTCAAATTATCGAGCACGATGACATCACATCCACCCTCGACCTTCTGCGCGGCGGAGACGACGGAGGAGAGATTCTCCTCCAGCAGATGACGGCCATTGTAATTCAGAACCAAGGCCGCGCAGATCGGATCGGCCATAGTCTAAATCCCCCCCCGGAAATACGGGGAACACACGAGCGGGCAAGCTGCCGCTTTGACTGTGATTTGATTCCTGCCGAGGTTCATGCGATGGATATTATTTTGGCCGGAGTTGGTGTCAAGGATGGCCCGGTTGCGCAACTGGCGGCGCGGGATCGCGGCACTGAAATGCATCCAGACATCTTGCTCCGTCGCTTCCAAAAAGAAAAAATTCCTAGTCACTGGCGATCCACTCATTACTAACTCAACAATACCCAAACCCGGATCGAAAAACGCCGACTCCACCGCTTTCGTGTTCACAGCAGCCCAAAAAATCCAACTCACACTCCCCTGCGCACGGCAGCGATTTTTCCCGCGCCGCCACCTCATCGCCGGGCCCTACACCGGCGAATTTGGCTACGAACTCATGCAGTGGCAGGGCTACATCCGCGCCCGTCGTGCCACCTACGAGAGCGTCCACGTCCTCACCTATCCAGGCCGCGACTTCCTCTACGAAGGCTGCACCGTCCACCACCACGACGTGGAACTCCGCACCGCTGGCTACGGCTACGGCCACATGCCCCGTGCGGAAAAAATTGCGATGGCCCACCAGCTCGCCGCCAAAATCGGCCTCGAAAACTACGACATCTTCGAGACCTCACTGCTCTGCACCCGCTACCACAAAATGCTTTTTTGGCGGCAGAACTTTCTCCGTTTCCAAGAGCCCGTGCGCCCCGGCGGCTTCCGCGACATCGCGTTTCACTTTCGCGCCATCCAGAAAACCGGCCCAGACAAAACCCGCAACTACCACCCTGATCTCGTCCGCGAACTCGTGGAAAAATGCCGCGCCGACGGCCTGCGAATGCTCTGCATCGGCCACCCCAACTATTCGTTGTGCCCCGATGGCGTTGAAGACTGCCGCAGCGTGGATCTCCGCGAAACCATCTCCGCGCTCAGCTCCGTGCGCCTCCTCGCCGGCGAACTCAGCGGCCCATTTCACCTCGCCAATTTGTGCGGCCTCCCCACCGCATTCTTCGCCGACGGCGAGTGGCGCATCGAGAATTGTCGCGGCTGGAATCCCTTCCGCGTCCCCCTCTACGTCATCGCCAACGACACCATGCAGCCACCCGCCGAGCTAGTATTTCAGCGCCTCCGCGAGTCCCTCGCCGATCTCGCACAGCGCACCGACGGCTTCCAGCGCCCGCCTTACACCCTCCCCGCCCAGCGCATCTCCTGGGTATGAAAAACGACGCACTCCGCGTAGCGATGATCGTCGGCGACGAGCGCGAAGTCCTCCGCCAATGGGAGCGCCCCGACCCGTATTTCGGCCCCGCCCCCGCCGCCCTCATCGCCGGGCTTGCGGGCCTCGAAGAACTCGAACTGCACATCCTCTGCTGCACCCGCCAGCCACTCCCAGCGCCGGAAAAAATCGCGCCGAATATTTTCTACCACACCATCCACGTCCCTCGCTGGGGCTACCTCAAAACATTCTACCTCCCCGCCATCCTCGCCCTCCGCAAAAGACTCCGCGCCATCCGCCCGCAAGCCGTCCACGGCCAAGGCACCGAGCGCGAATACGCCCTCGCCGCCGCCTACTCCGGCCTGCCCAGCGCCGTCACCATTCACGGCAACATGAGGGCAATCGCCCGCCACTTCCACGCCCGCCCGTTTTCATTTCACTGGCTCACCGCGCGGCTCGAAACCATCGCCCTCCGCAAAGCCACCGGCATCATCTGCAACTCCGCATACACCGAGGAGCAAGTGCGCCCGCTCGCCCGCAAAACGTGGCGCGTGCCGAACGCACTCAACGCGGATTTCTTCCAGCCACCCACCGCCCAACGGGCCGCCGAGCCTGTGCTGCTCAACGTCGGACACCTCGCCGTCCACAAAAACCAACTCGAACTGCTCGAACTCGCCAGCCACCTCCACGAGCGTGGCCTGCGCTTCCGGCTCGATTTCATCGGTGGCCTCAACGCCGACAGTGACTACGGACGCCGCTTCCTCGCCGCCCTCGCACCCGCCGAGCGCGCAGGCTGGGCGCGGCATCTCGGCAAGCTCAACCGCGCCGAACTCATCCCGCACCTCGACGCCGCGCACGCCCTCGTCCACACCGCCACCGAGGAATCCTTCGGCCTCGCCGTCGCCGAAGCCCTCGCCAGAAACCTCCGCCTCTTCGCCTTCCGCACCGGCGGCATCGCCGACATCGCCGACGGTCTGGACGAGGCCACGCTTACCGCTCCACTCGACTGGCCCGCCCTCTCCACCGCCCTCGAAAACTGGCTGCGCTCCGGCCACCCGCCCGCCCGCGACACCGCTCAAACCATGCACCAGCGATACTCCCAGGCCAGCATCGCAGCCGCGCATATCGCGATTTACCACGAAATCAGCCGCGCGGTTTAGCCTTGATGCCTGCTGCACGCTCCCCCAAGGAAAGCGCTCCATGCGCTTTTCCATCATCACTCCCAGTTTCCGAAATTCAGACTGGCTGAAGCTCTGTATCGCATCCGTTGCCGACCAAAAGGACGTGGAGCACGAACATATCGTGCAGGACTCCTGCTCGGATGACGGCACGCAAGACTGGCTGCCGCACGACTCGCGCGTGCAGGCGTTCATCGAAAAAGACAACGGGATGTATGATGCCGTGAATCGCGGTTTCAAACGAGCGACGGGAGACGTGCTGGCGTATTTGAATTGCGACGAGCAATACCTCCCCGGCGCGCTCGCCGCTGTAGCGCGCTTTTTTGAGGAAAACCCGGAGGTGGATGCCTGCGTGACAGACACCGTAATCATGGATCCCAATGGCGGCTATCTCTGCCACCGCCTCGCGCTCACGCCGGGCCGACACAGCACTTGGGTGCGCTTCCCGGTGGTCACGTCGTCGTTTTTCCTCCGGCGGCGCGTGCTGCATGAGATGGGACTGTATTTCGACACGAATTGGCGCGACCTCGGCGATTTTTTTTACGTGATGAAGCTGCTGAATCAGGGAGTGCGTTTTGGCGCGCTGCCCGTCTTTACGTCGGCATTCACGGATACGGGCGACAATATGAATATGAAGCCGAACGCGCTCCGTGAGAAGGCGGAGAAGATCGCGATGATGCCGTGGTGGATCCGGTCAACTTTCATTCTTTGGATTGCCTATTACGGCTGGCGCAATTTTTTGCGCGGAGCGTATTCGATGAAACCGTTCGATTACGCAATTTATACGAGTGAAAGCACCACACAGCGCGTGATGCGACGGGCGGAAAAACCGACGGCGTTATGGCCGGGAAGGCCGCTCGCTTGGCGCCCTCGCGTGGCTAAAAGCGAAAACTAATTTATTGGACGACATCCCCTACGTGATACCCTCTCCCGCCATCGCCATGTCCTGCTCAACATCTCAATTCATCGAGCATTTTTTTCGCGCTCTGGCTGAACACGGCATTCCAGCCGTCATCATCCACGGCTACGAACATCTTCCCGAACAGTGGGACTCGGATATTGACTACGTTGTGCCCCGTGAGGCTTTGAAAAAGGTGCCTTCAATTTGCGCCGAGGTGGCAAAAAAACACGGCTGGATCGCC
>JAYUIF010000222.1:0-9543 GCA_043766295.1 Spartobacteria bacterium
CCATCGCCGCCAGAGCCAGTGAAGCCGCCCGAGCCCGAAGTGAAAACGCCGGAGCTGCCGTCAGAATTTTCCACACAGAAACCCACGCCCACACCCACACCAAAACCAACCCCGACACCAACGCCCAAGCCCGCCGCGACACCCACGCCAAAACCGGCGACGAAAAAGGAAGTGAAAACCACGCCAAAGCCGAAGGCACCGCTGCAAATCGCGAAGCTCGCGACGCCAAAACCAACCACGGCAAAACCCGAGCACACCCGCGAAGGCGCGACTGGCAGCGGCGAGGCAAACACGAACGCACACAGCGGCACTGGCACTGCGACGAACGCGGGCACGAAGGGCGGGCCGGGCGCGGCGGGCGGCGTTTCGCAATCCATGCTCGCTGCTTACGGCGATGTTGTCGGGTCGAAATTCAAAGCCGTCGGCGCGCCGCGCAAGCCGGTGAGCGTCGAGGGCAACAACCGCGAATTTAGCGCCATCCTCCACGTGAAAATCGCGCGCGACGGCACCGTGCTCGCCACCTCGCTGCAAACGCCGTGCGGCAATCAACTCGTGGACGATTGGATCCGCGCGACGATTCCCGATTTCAAACAAGTGCCGCCGCCGCCCGCCGAGTTGGTGCGCGACGGCCCGTTCGAGGCCTCGATGCAAGTCATCTACGAACTCTGAGTGATTTCGCCTTTACCTTCGCGATCCGCTCTTTCACACAAAAAGAATGAGCACTCCGAATCTCCGTCGTTTCGTCACCGCAGCAGAAAAAGTGGACTACCGCTCCCCGTGGGCGCTGGAGGAATGGCTGTGCCGCAATGACATCGTGGACAACAAGGAGCTGCTGCTCGTGCGCGCAAACATCGAGCCCGGCAGGTGCCATGGTTTTCATACGCATCCGACGCGGGAGGAAATCATCTACATCCTCTCCGGTCGTGCGGAGCAGTGGTGCGGGAAAGAGCACCGCATCATCGGGCCGGGTGAAATCGTATTCGTCCCGACAGGCGAGGTTCACGGGACTTACAATATTTTCAACGAGCGGCTTGTGTTTCTCGCAATCCTCTCACCCGCGAATGCAGCGGAACCGGGGCTGGTGGATGTGTCCACCGAAGAGCCGTGGGCCTCGATGCGCAAAGGGTTTCCGGTCTGCACGTGAGCTACTTCGCCACGGCGTGTTGAAAGCGCGCGCCGTCCAAGCGCAGGGAACCGGGGCCGCCGAAGCGTGCGTCGAGTTGCGGTGCGCCGTCAGCTTTGCCTTCGATGCGAACGTGGTGCGGGCCGCGCGCGAGGTGCGTTGGGAGGAACCACCATTCTTTGCCACGCGGCCAGTCGAGCGACTGGCCGTCCACGATCACGCGGAGCTGCGATGGGCCGCGCAGTTGGAATTGATACACATCATCCGCAGGCACGTGGAGCCACGCCTCGATGGCAAACTCGCCGTCCTTGGCGACGCCCGCGTTGGCGAGCCAGTCGCCCTCGGCTTTCTGCACGAGCGCCGAAGTGCCGCCAGCGGGCGTGACGTAAAAACCATTTGCGAGCTTCATCCCAAGCGCCGGGCTGTGTGCGGGAATCGCAGCGGGCGGGATGATGCGGAGTGAAATCGGATCGCCCCACAGTTCGCGTCCGCCATCGAGCAGCGCGACTGGCTGGATGCACACCGGGCCTTGCCCTAGCGAGCGTGGATCGAGCGTCGCGATTCCATTGGCGATGCGCGCGACTTCGCGGGCGTTGTGGTAGAAAAGGATCGCGCTCGCGCCGGGTGCGCTGGCTTTCAGCGCGATGGGTTTGTCCCACGGCCAGTCGCCGGAGGGAGCGGTGACGTTGAGCGCGACTTCGCCGTTCTGAATGACGACAGGAATGTTGACGCTCGTCCGCGTCGAGATGGCGTCGAGGCTGTTTGCAGCGAGCGTGATTTGGAGCGGGCCGTCGTGGAGCTTGGCGGTGTCCACGGCGAACTTGCTATCCGGGCCGCCAGCGCCTGAGCGTTTCCCATCGAGATATAGCTCGAACGACGCGGGCGTGAGTCCATCGGGCGACTTGGTGCTTGGCTGGATGGTGAGCGAGCCTTTGATCGCGGCCCCGGCGGCGATGCCGTCCGCTTTCACCGTGAAGCGTTTTTTCCAAGGCGCGCACAGCGCATCGCCGACGATGAGAAGTTGATAAGGCGCGGCGACGCTTTGGTAGAAAGCTTCGGCGAGCGTGCAGCCATTCGCGTAGTGCCAGTGGATGAAGGGCGTGGGAAATTTTTCCTGGATGGCAAATGGCTCGTTCACAGTTCCGCTCGCGCCCGCCGCGCCGTTGCGGAGGAAATCGGTGAGCGGCGTCTGGCTGTCGCCTTCGTGCAGCATCCCGCCGAAGCTCGTGAGATGCTCGCAAATCGCGCCGGGTAAAATGGTGCTGCCGCTCTTTGCCCAATCGAAATCCGCCGCGCCCGCAGTGAGTCCCGCCACGTCGCTTTTATTTTGTGGCAACACGCCGCTCTCGATGTTCGCAGCCACGCCGGCTTCGCGCAGCTTTTCCGCAGCGCGGGAAAATCCCCACTCGCGTGTCGTCGAGCGCACATCGCTGTTTTCGAGGAAATACACGGTGCCCTTCGGTCGCGTGCCATCCGCGCCGATGCTGCGGTGCAGACCATCAATCGCCTCGCGCACCGAATTGCCGCGACCGCTCGTGTAGGCGAGCATCGTCGAGAGCAGGTAGCGCATGCCACTTGCGGATGGCACGATCTGGCCGTTTGGCAGCCAGCCCACGGAAGCGCGGAAGCCGCTCGATGGAGTGATTTCAAATTTCACCGCGCGCGCACGAGCGATGAGCGCCTTGAAGTCTTCGCGGTCGCGCACGCTGCGGAGATCGGGGTCTTGTTGCGTGCGGTGCATATCCCACCAGCCGTTTTCAATCGCTTCACGGAGCGCGGCAATTGCCGCATCGGCGCTGCCGAGCTGCGCGTGGATGCAGGCGATGTTGTAAAGCAGCTCGGTGGATTTCGGATGGTCAGACTTCAGCGCGAGGACGGTCTCGCGTGCGGTGCGTAATAATTTTTCCTCCGCTGCGAGCGGCGCGGGCTTGGGCTGCTCGTCTTTCTTTTCACGCGCCTGCTCGCGTGCCGTGCTTACTTTCTGCAACGCTGCGAGCGCCTGGCCGTAGCTGCGCTGGTCGGCTTCGGGCCACGGTTTTTCCGGCGCGATGAGTGAGCGCGGGCGGAAGTAAAAGTTGGTGTTCATCCCGAGGTAGCCGGGATTTTTCGCGAGCGTGAACTGGTAGTAAAACGTGAGGCCGTTGATGGCCGCTGGCTGGGTGATGTTTTTTGGAAACGTCTTCCCGGCCATGTCGGTGGTCACGTCTATCGCGGTCGGAAAATCCGCGCTGTAGAGGATGTAGTCTATCTGCGGGGAGATGCCGCGTTCTTCCGCCGCGCGCAGCACGGGGCGCAGGATGCGTTCGCGGAATTGCTCCACATTTATCCGCTCAAACAAAGGCAGATCGCGTAGGTAAACGACGTTACCCTGCGGGATGGAGCGCGCGGCGATGTATTCGTTGGCGATGCACGTCGAGGCCCAGCTATCGGCGTTGACGACGATGAGTGCGTTCTCGGGCCCGCCCGCGCCGAGTGCGGTGGCTGTGATGAAAAGGAACGCGATGAGTGGGCGCATGAGGGCGTGGCTTTTGGCGGGTGACTTTGGAAATGTCGAATGACGAATTGGGTGACTTGCCACGCCGCGCCGGGCTGCGCAGTCTCGCCGCACTTTGGCAGACACGACTTCCATTTTGATTGCACTCGGCGGCGCCGTAGCAGGCGCAGGGCTGGCGTGGCTTTTCGCACGGCAGCGCGTCGGCGCAGCGGTGGCGGAAAGGGAGGCGGCGTTGCGAGCGGAGCACGGCGTGGAAAAACTGGATCTCTCGAAACGGCTCGCGACTGCGGAGGCTAATGCGTCGGCGGCCAGCGCGCGCGTGGCTGAGCTTCAGCGCGAAGGCGGGGAGCGCGAGCGTGCGCTGGCGGAATTGCGCAGGGCGAAAAGCGAGACCGATGCGCGTGTGGCTGCGCTGGAGATGCAGATTTCCGAAGAGCAGCAGCAGGGCGCGGAGAAACTCGCCATGCTCGACGACGCGCAGAAGAAACTAACGGACGCATTCCACGCACTCAGCGCGCAGGCGTTGCAGCAGAACAACGCATCGTTCCTCGAACTCGCGAAGACGGCGCTCGGGCAATTTCAGGAAAAAGCGAGCGGCGACCTCGCGCAAAAACAACAGGCCATCGCTGAACTGCTGAAGCCCGTGCGCGAGTCGCTCGCACGAGTGGACACGCAGATGAACGAGATCGAAAAGACGCGCGCCGGCGCTTACGAGGGACTCGCGACTCAGGTGAAATCGCTCATCGAAACGCAGCGCGAACTGCGCGGCGAGACGGGGCGTCTTGCTAACGTGCTCCGCTCATCGGGCACGCGCGGACGATGGGGGGAAATCCAGCTCCGTCGCGTAGTCGAGTTGGCCGGGATGCAGGATCACTGCGATTTTTACGAACAGCAAAGCGCGGAGGGTGAGAGTGGCCGACTGCGTCCCGACATGCTGGTGAAAATGCCCGGCGGCAAAACGGTGGTCGTGGATTCAAAGGTGCCGTTCAGCGCCTACGAGCGCGCGGTTTCCGCCACCGATGAAGCGACGCGCACCGCAGCCTATCGCGAGCACGCACAGGCGGTGCGCGAGCACATCAAGGCACTCGCGGCGAAGAGCTATTGGGAGCAGTTCGGCGATGCGCCGGAGTTTGTGGTGCTGTTTCTGCCAGCGGAAACATTCTTCGGCGCGGCGGTGGAGCACGACCCGGAGTTGATCGAATTTAGCGCGGAGAAAAATGTGATGCTCACCACGCCGATGACGCTCATCGCGCTGCTGCGCGCCGTGCATTACGGCTGGCGGCAGGAGAAGCTGGCGGAAAACGCGAAGGAGATCAGCGATCTCGGCGGCGAGCTTTACGAGCGGCTGTCGAAACTCGGCGAGCACTTCGCAAAGGTCGGGAAAAATCTCGGCGGCGCGGTGGATGCCTACAACGACGCGACGCGCTCGCTGGAGACGCGCGTGTTTGTGACGGCGCGCAAATTTAAAGACCTGCACGCGGCGGGGAATGGCAAGGAGATCGAAGAGCCAAAGACGCTGGAGCAGACAGCGCGCAGCTTGCAGGCACCGGAATTACTCGGCGGCGGTGCGCTCACGGAGGAGGGCGCAAACTAAGGGCATTCGCGATGGCCGACCAATTTGATGAACTGGTTCACGAATAATTTTCACTTTGCGTTCGGCGATTTTGCACGGGCGTTTCTCAGCGTGTTGTTCGAGGGCGTGCCGTTTCTTTTGCTCGGCTCGATCATCTCGGGGTTGGTGGATGTGTTCGTTTCGTCGGAGCGCGTGACGAAGATGCTGCCGCGCAAACCCGGCCCGGCGATTTTCATGGCCGGGCTGCTCGGGCTGATTTTCCCGATGTGCGAATGTGGAAGCGTGATCATCGTCCGGCGATTTATCCGCAAGGGCGTGCCGGTCGGGGTGGCGATGACTTACATGCTGGCCGCGCCCATCGTGAGTCCGATTGTGGCCATCAGCACGTTCAAGGCGTTCAGCGGGCAGCAGCCGTGGCTCATGGTTTCGCTGCGGCTTGGATTCGGATTTTTGATCGCGGTGGTCTTTGGGTTGATCATTCACCAACTTCCAAAGCGTCGCATTTTGCAGGATGGAATCATGCCCGACGATCCACTAAAGCGGCGCACGGGATTGAGCATTGCAGGTGCAGCGGAGAATGCGCCCGATTTTGCACAGATGGCCGCCGCCGCATCGCCGCTACGCAGGCTGCTGCTCGCGGTGCAATCGGCGACGGCGGACTTCCTCGATGTGGCGTTCTATTTTGTGATCGGCACCGCGATCACGAGCGTGTTTGCCGTGGGCATCAATCAAGAGGCGCTCGCACCGCTGGCGGAAGGGCAGCCGCTGCTCTCGGTGATTACGCTCATGGTCATGGCCGCGCTGCTCGCGTTGTGCAGCACGACGGATGCGTTCGTGGCGGCGACGCAGTTCGTGCCATTTTCTGTGGCGTCGAAGCTGGCGTTCCTGCTCTTCGGTCCCGTATTTGATCTGAAGCTTTTCTGGCTCTACGGCCTCGTTTTCAAGCGCCGCTTCGTCATCGTTTTTTCCATCGCGCTGTTCGTGCTCATCGCGTTCATCTGCTGGATTTGGGCCAGCCACGAGGTGGGCGCAAAAACAAGCGATGCGACACAACTGTTCGGAAGCATCGGTTGCCTCCATTTCGACACCCGCCTATAATCACACCATGCAAAAGCTCATCGCCCGCTGGCTCCCCGCCGCCACGCTCGCCACGTGGAGTGCCGTGCTTTTCTTTTTCCACTTCTCGGCGCGGATGAAAAATATGCTCACCTCCGAGTTCCACTTCTACGCGCTCGCGGCGGCGTTCGTGCTCGCGTTGATGGCCGTGGCGTTTGTCGCGTTCAAGGCGGATGCGAGTTGCTGCTCATCCGCCGAGTGCGGGCACGGGCTGAGCCGCATGAGCGTGGGAAAATTGCTCACTTTTCTGATCCTGCTCGTCCCCATTTGCATCGCGGCGGCGTATTCGCCCGGCGAGTTCAGCATCAATATGATGAAGAACCGCCGCACTTCCACCGAGGGCAAAGATCTGCCCGCCGCGATGGAGCGGATGGGAGAAAAGTTCGCCGCGATGAAATCCACCGACACAAAAATCCCAGGCGCGGTGAACACCAAGACCGATCTGCCGCTGCCGAATAAAGACGGCACGCCGCCCGCGCCGACTACCACGGAGACGGACACGAAGTCCCCGACCGACTACCTCACACGCACGCCCGAGGGCTACATCATGGCTGAAGTGCTCGACCTGCTCTACGCCGCGCAAGACGCCGTGTTGCGACCGGACTTCGAGGGAAAAGATGTGCAACTCATCGCGCAGTTCATGCCCGACAATACGAACAACGCCACCGGTCGCCGCTTCAAAGCCGTGCGGATGTTTATGACGTGCTGCGCCGCCGACGCCCGCCCCGTGGCCACGCTCGTGGAGGTGGAGAAAATGCCGGACCTCCCCGAAATGACGTGGGTGAAAATCATCGGCAAACCGACTTTCCCCATCGAAAAAGGACGCCGCATTTCCGTGCTCAAGGCCGAGCGCGTGGAAAAGACAACGCCCCCCGAGGATCAATTGCTTTATTAAAGCAGAGTTGGCTTTTCCTGTGGCGCACAGTTGACGCTCTGCGTGTGATTGAACAACTTCACCGCCGCATGATCCTTCCCGCAGTCACTCAACTCCTCGTCATCCAAGACCGCGATCGCAAATTGCGTCAGCTCAAGATCGAACTAAAAAACGCACCGCTCGAAAGAAAGGCGTTCGAGGCAAAGCTCAGCGCGACCTCCGCTGCGCTCGATGCTGCGAAGCTCAAAGCCAAGGAAATCGAAGTGAAGCGCAAGGAACTTGAGAACGAAGTGCGCACCCGCACCGAGCGCATCGCCAAATACGAGCAGCAGAAACTCGAAACAAAAAAGAACGAGGAATACCGCGCCTATGACCACGCCATCGAGAGTCTGAAAATCGAAATCGCCGGCATCGAGGACAAGGAGATGGAACTCATGGAAGCTGCGGAGCAGCAAAAACCCGTCATCGCCGCTGCGGAAAAGGAAGCCGCTGCGACGAAGGCCCAGGTGCAGAGCCAGAGCGCGGATCTCGATGCAAAGGTGAAAGCGATTGATGCGCAGACGCTCGAAATCCAAGCCGACCGTGCGAAGCTCGCGGTGGATGTGGATGAGGATCTGCTCGATGAATTTCAGCGGCTCTTCGACAAAAAAGAGGGCAACGCCGTCGTCGCGCTGGAAAATGAAATCTGCCAGGGCTGCCATGTGAAGGCGCAGACGCACATTTTTCACGCAGTCCGCACGGCGAAGGTGGTGACGACGTGCCTGAACTGCGGACGGATTCTTTATTTGGAGAGTTGAGAGTTTGAAGCGGAGGGTGGAGAGTCGCGCCCTGTCGCATTGGCGGCACGCAACTTCTCACACGCTGTGAACCGAATCGTCGGCATCGAAACTGAATACGGTTGCCTCGTCAGCAAAGAGGAAGATCGCAGCGCGGAGTCATGGCCCGCCCGGGTGAAGAATCATCTTTTTAAAAAGTCGCGCGTCGGCGTGCTCGATACGCATTTTCGCGACTACGAGGAGCCGCCGGGAAATGGTGGTTTTTTGCGCAATGGTGGGCGGCTGTATCTCGACATGGGGCATCTCGAATACGCGACGCCCGAGTGCCGCAGCGTGCGCGACATCGTGGCCTACGACACAGCGGGCGACACGCTCGTGCAGGCGGCGCTGGATGCGATGGGCGTGGCGGATGAAGTGGCGTTTCTAAAAAACAACATAGACCACCACACGGGCGCGACTTTCGGCTGCCACGAAAACTATCTCATGCGCCGCGAGACGCCGTTCACTCCGGCGGGCGTTGGCGCGGTGCTTTCGTTTCTCGCGACGCGGCAGATTTTTACCGGCAGCGGGCGCGTGGGGCAGGCGACTTCGCAGGCGTTCGAGGTTTCGCCGATGCCGCCGTTTGACAAGGTGGATTTTCAGATCAGCCAGCGCGCGGATCACATCATGAACGACATCTACCAATGGGTGCAGTTCAACCGCGCCATCATCAACGCGCGCGACGAACCGCTCGCCGACTACCGCAAATACCGCCGCCTGCATTTGCTCATCGGCGACTCGAATATGTCGCCCTTTGCCACCGCGCTGAAGATTGGCACGACGCATCTCGTGCTCACTTTACTCGAAGAGAATCGTCTGCCGCGACGTGTCGCGCTCGATGATGCGGTGATGGCTACGCGCTCCGTCTCGCGCTCGTGCCGCGCAGATGCGCCCGTCGCGCTCGTGGGTGGCGGCGTCGAGACGGCGCTCGGCATTCAGGAAAAATTTCACGCCGCTGCGACCGAGGCTTTCGCCGGGCGCGACGAAGAAACTGACTGGCTGCTGGAACAATGGGCGTGGCTGCTCGATGCGCTGCACCGCAACGATACGCAGTCACTCCTTGGCGCGGTGGATTGGGTCTCAAAGAAATGGCTGCTCGAAACTTTCCGCGAAGAGCAGGGCCTCGCGTGGGACGACCCGTGGTTGCAAAGCCTCGACCTCGAATATCACAACTTGAATCCGTCGCGCGGGCTCTTCCATGCGCTGCCGGTGACGGAGGAGATCGGGCAATTTAATCTCACCGCCCGCCGGGAGGGCGCACTGCGGGAGCCGCCACGCGATACGCGTGCGTGGGGTCGCGGGCTTGCGGTCGAGCGATTCATGGAGACGCGGATGCCGTGTGTCATCCATTGGGATTCGCTCACTGCAAATGAGCAAAAGCCGCTCGCGATGGGCGACCCTTTCAGCACCTACGAAAGCGAAGTGCGTGAGCTCATCGAACGTGCGTAGGCGAGCTTTGCCGTTGCACAAAGGGCGCATTCATGGCGAACGTGTCGGGTATGAGTCTTGAAGTAAAAATTCCAGCGGTGGGTGAGTCAGTCACGAGCG
>JAYUIF010000223.1:0-4050 GCA_043766295.1 Spartobacteria bacterium
CGCGTTCGCCGGGTAGCCCGTTTGCGTGAGCCAGAACTGGAGATACTCCGCAAAGTAACGCCACACCTTTTGCGTGATCCCGTCGAAGTGCCCGTTGGCTTCACCCGCCGAACCGTCGCTGCCGATGCTGTAGTCGAACCAGTCGCCCTCATTGTTGTAGTTACCCGACTGTCCGCTGTTCGGCACGAGCGCGGCGTAACGTCCGTAATAGACATCATAGGTGTCGGCGAACTTCCCGAAGTCGTAGCGATCCGGCGCGAGCGCCACATTACCCGCGCCCGAGGCGCGCATGTCATAGGCATCCATGCGGGAAAAAAAGCGCCCCTCCACATTGCGAATCTCGCTCGTCGCGGTGGAGCCGCCATTACCCCAATAGGTCTGCCCCGCCGCCGCCAGTTCGCTGTCATAACTCGTGTGATTGAACGGCGCATCGAGCATCACCCCCACGCCCGCGGTGTCCGCGGCACTCACAAAACTTTGAAACTCCGTCATCGCCTGCGCGCGGCCCGCCGCCGTGTCATTCTCCGCGGGGGTCGCATTGGCCGGGGGCGTGAAGCCCGACGCCATCAGCGGCATGATCTCGAAGAAGTTTTTCACCGCGTACGGCGAGCCCACCTCGAAAAGCTGCGCGGTCACCGGATCGGTCTGCCGCCCCGCGATGCCATTCGGATGCACCGGCTGAAACCACAGCATGTTGCACCCGAGGTCTTTCACATACTGGAGCGAAAAGCGCGGCCCGCCCGCCACGCCATTCGCCAGCCCGGCGAACGTCCCGCGCTGCGCCGGCAAAGTGCCCGTGGCGGTGATCGTCAGCGGGTTCACCTCGTAGAGCTGGATGTCCCGCGCCGCCTTCGGCGACACCACCACGGCGTGCGCGCGAAAGGCGAGGTCGCCGAAGCTGCCCGTGTAATAAACCCACGGCCCCGCCGCGCTCGTCCGGTAACGCGCCGTCACCCGGTAAGCCCCGGTCTTCTGCGCGTAGAGCGTGACCTGATAGCCACCCGAGACGAGCGCCATCGTGGTCGCCTTGTAATAATGCGTGTCGTCGCCCGCGACGAGGGAGCTGCCGCTGGGCGGTTTGATGCCCTCCTCCGTGACGATGCCGGTGTCGGGATCGGTGAAGCTCAACGCGGCCATGTCGCGGCGGTTGAGATTCGTGAAGACCTCCGCCGTTTGCACGCCGGTCGTGCCGGGGTCGAAAAAGATCGTGACGGGGATCGAGTCGCCCGCGACCTCATTCACAAAGACATGCGTCGTCGTGTAGTCGCCCTCCACCTCGGTGGCGGTCTGGCGCGTAGCGGAGCCCGCCGAGATTTTCAGCGAACTCGCGAGCAGCGAGCCGACGGAAAAAAGCGCCATGCAAAGCGCGAACAAAATCTTCATGGGAAGCATCCGCCCAATCTGCCCATGATCCATCCTCCGGCAAGCAAACCTCGCTGCCGTAGAGCTATCCAGTGCCCGCCGCCACCTCCCCCGTCAGTTCCTCGATCTCTTTCGCCAGCTCCTCCGCCTCGCTTTCCAGCAAAGCCAGCTCCTTCTCCAAACTCTCGACGTGCCTCCTCACCGTCTCGTCGAAAAACGCCGGGGTCTGCGTCGTCAGCCGGTGCAGCTCGTAATCGGGTTCCCGGCCTCTTCCTCGCCCTGTCGCACGAGCGATTCCAGATACTCCCGGCGATAGCCGATGACCAGCCGCAGCCGGTCGCGCCTCTGGAAATGCTCGCGCAGCCGCGCAAACAGCCGCGCCTTCATCGCCTCCACCTTCGCCTTTTCGATCGTGAAGCCCGCTTCCAGTTCCGCCAGCCGAGCCCGCGCCGCGTCCAGCAGCGCCCGCAGCCGCTGCAATTCCGGGTTCACGTAAAGCACCAGGCCCCGGCCCGCGACGGCCACGGCCGCCGGGTCAGGCGCGCACTCCCCGGCGACGAACAGCGAGGGTTCCGCCGCTTCCTCCAGGCTGCGCAAATACCAGCGCCCCATCCTCGCGTTGCGCGCGTTGGCGGATTGCGCCAGACCGTCCAGCCAGCGGCGCAACCCGACGTCAGTGCGCGCCTCCGCGATCGACCTGCCCTTGTGTTTCCCGAACGCGATGCGCGACGAATACCATTCCTCGGCGGCATAGGCCGCAAGCTGCTTCAAGTGGGCGAGCGACGGGGCGTAGCTGGTGGATAAAAGCGCGGAAGGTTGTGATTTTATGGCTTGGGAAGCTCTTCCTTTGTGGGCAAAAATGCCGCCCCACGTCTCCGGCGAGCCAATGTCTGTTCGACAATGAGCGCGACAAACTTGTCTTGGTCGGTCCACCGCACTGCCACTTTTCCGGGGTCGAACCCATTCTGTTTTATTACCGCTTTCAAAGTTGGAACGTCCAATGTCCGCAGCCAGAAAAGCAATTCTTCCTCGCCGCGATCTTGAAGAACCGCGAAGACATCGGGGACGTCAGCCGGCAGGATGGCGCGGGATTTCTTTCCACCTAGCTTCTTAGCCGCCGGTAAGCTACTAGTGATGACTTCTAGGCGTGCAGCGAACGCAGGGTTTCTCTGCGCCTCATCATCGACGAGCACAATCAATTCTCTTAAGACGGAAGTTAGCTTTTTGGTGGGTTGCATCGGTCGAGTATCTCCTGGGTTAGTGCATGTAAAGCCTCAGCGTTCCTCGCGCCGTATTTCGCTTTGAAGGTAGAAACCCGCGCCTCGTAGTCTGCCCCGCGCGCTGTGTCTGTGGCTTCGTGAAATTGGTGAGCGAACAATGGCGGTTGTTTCAGATCAGTGTTCTTGCCCTCAAAAAGCCGCCCAGCCTCTAGGGTCTTTTTCATTTGAGCATGGAGTGGGTTCTGGCCGTTTACTTTGGTTGCAACGATACCCAAAGGACGTATGGGGCGGTTCACGTTTTCTGCGAACGCGGCAACGCTGCTTACAATTTGGAAGATTCCCCAAGTCGAAACGATGTCGGGAATGGTCGGAACTACATAATGCGTCGAAAAGCGGAGTCCGTTTTTCGTCACGATTCCGAGGCTGGGAGGACAGTCGATGATGACGAAATCGTAGCGGTCGATGACTGGATTCAACGCGCGACGCAGAATGTCTTGGGGGTTGTTGTCATAATCACCCTGCATGGCGATGAACGGTACCTTCTCCTGAATCTCGATGAATTCGATGCTAGAGGGAAGAAGGTCGAGTCGTGAAATGCCGCCATCCACTTTCGACGCTCCGCGCACGATAGCGCGGTCTATATCGAACACGGGAGGAGCCTCCGGTCTCAGTTTGTCGCGGAAAAGTTGCGCTAGAGTTCGCCCGTCAGCGTTTCGCTTCTGCCACTCTTCCTCGCCGATGAGGTTGATCGTGGCGTTTGTTTGCGGGTCGAGGTCGATGAAAAGAACGTGCTTCCGGAAATCCTTGGCGAGAATTTCCGCTACGGCGACCGAAGTAGTTGTCTTGGCTACGCCTCCTTTAAGATTGATGAAACTGATGACGACCGGCGCGTGGCCGGCCTTCGCTTTAAGCCAATCTGCGATCACTTCCGAGTCCCAGACTGGACCACTTTGGAGAGTTTGCGCCGGCTTTGGGAAGTCGTCGTAACGATGTCGCCAATTCGCCACGGCCTGTTTTGTCACTGGTGGATTCGCCATTTCGGCGATTTCGGAGATGCCTACGAGTTTGGGTTCATTCATACTCACAGAATCAACAAACCGTGAACGATGTCAACATATCATTACTATTTGTGTGGTACTTGCGGTGGACCGGTATCTTCGCCGGCTTCCTTACTCTCACCTACAAATGATCCATGAAGCCGAATAGGCGCCGAAACCATTCCGGTTCGGACTTCTCCGGCAAATGGCGGGTCCACATTTTCCCAGAGGCAAATTCGGCCAGCAGCACATGGTTCGCGCCTGAATTATCGAAAAGATAGGCGCGATCCGACTCGCGGATCGCCGCCGGAAGCAGCGCGAGGGAGCGTGTAAAACGCTCGACGATCTTTCTCCTCGTTCCCAAACTCCGTTTGGGAACGCAGTTGTCCGCGCAACTCCGTTGCCCCCGGTGAGCGCGCCGCTCCACACCA
>JAYUIF010000224.1:0-4039 GCA_043766295.1 Spartobacteria bacterium
CAAAGGACATTTGGCCACCCATTTTAGCCGCTTTTACTCTGTAATTCGCTGTCCACTTTTGTTCCGGCGAGAATTCCACTTTTGTTCCGTCGCCGACACAACTCAGATTTTCAGTTGCCAAAGAAGCCCGAACTCGTTTCCCTCCGCCCGCCATGCCAACAGCACTCCGCCCCTGCCACCCCCTGCGGCTCAATACTATGTTAGGCGTCGCTACACATCAGTTTTCCATCCAAAAGAATAAAATAAACAGTCACCCACAAAAACACCATGAAGAACCTCAATACCCTCCTCACCATCGCGATTGCTGCATGGCTGCTGCCCGACACCGCAGATGCTGCCACGCTTGCCGCGACTTATGAATTTACCAACACCTTCAATGCAGACCAGGGCGGTGTGCCAGCGATGACGCCGACGGATCCGCTTGGGCAAAACGCCTTCCTTGTGGACACCGTCTTCGGTCAGTCGGACACCGTCTATCGCTTCGTCGGCAATGCCAGCCCGGTGACGCAGCAGGCGGGCCTCTCGCTCAATACCACCGGGCTGATTTCGCCCACGAACTACTCTGCAGAATTGGTTTTCAGCTTCGATGCGACGAGCGGTTGGCGGCGCATCATGGACGTCCGAGATCGCCAGTCCGACAACGGCTTCTACGTGGACCCGAACAATCATCTGCAGGTTTTTGGGGCCTCGGGGTCGGGACCAAACAGCTTCACGGTCGGCTACCATCATGTGATTCTGACCGTGGCTTCCGACGGCACGGTCAAAGGTTACATCGACGGGTTATCCGATTTCGTCACCACGACGACAGAGATGAACCTCTCCAACAGCGCAAGCAACACGATGAACCTCTTCCTTGATAATGTCGTGGGTAGCGGCCAGAGCGAATTTTCCAACGGGAATATCGCGCAGCTTCGGCTTTTCGATGGCGTGCTCACTGACGCAGAATCGCTACAGCTCTCGCAGATCCCCATCGTCCCGGAGCCATCGACCGCTCTTTTCGGTGCCATCGGATTGCTAGGTGTTCTTCTTCGCCGCAACCGGAATGACCGCAACGCCTAAACATTTCTGATGGCATCCGGGCTTGCCCCGGTGTCATCACGGTTGAACCAGTCCGGTTGTTTCAGAGGGGTTGTGTGAGGCGGAGGGCGTTGGTTCCCTTTTCCGCACCGCGATTAAATCAGCGGTTCCTTAGGCGCGTTTTCGATTGAAGCCGGACACCACGCGGTCGGTTTCGCGCTTCACAGCTTTTTCTTTCAAATCGTGCCGCTTGTCGTGCGCGAGCTTCCCTTTGCCGAGACCGATTTCGACTTTCACGCGATGGCCCTTCCAATAAATCCGCAGCGCCACGAGCGAGAAACCCTCGATCTGCGTCTTGCCTAAAAGCTTCTCGATCTCCTGCCGATGAAGCAGCAGCCGCCGCAGCCGCTTGGGTTCATGCTGTTCATGGCTCGCTTTTGCGTAGGGCTGGATGTCCATGTCATGCAGCCACAGTTGCCCCTTCTCGACGCGCGCAAACGCATTGTTCACGTTCGCAAGACCACCACGGATAGATTTCACCTCCGTGCCCTTGAGTTCAATCCCGGCCTCGATCCTGTCGAGAATATGATAATCCCGCAGCGCCTTGCGATTGACCGAAATATCGGTGCTCATCGCTTTGCCAAAAAAGGAGAGAGCCTTTCTAGCTCTCTTCCTCGTCCTTCTTCTTCATCTCATAGCCGAGTTTTCCGGCGATGATTTCGCTGAGCGCGATGTCCGCGAGCCCCATGCGGGTGATCACGTCAATCATCGGCTTGTGGCCTGCGGAAAGCTGGCGCACACGCTTGGAGACGACGTTGACGAGCAACGGAACGCTCGGGATTTTTTTGGCAGCTTCTTCGACTAGTGAACTCATCATGATAGGTAGTATGCAGGTTGACCGATTTACTGAAAAGGGGCGGGAACGTGTGGGCGCGACCCGGAATTGTCAAACGGCTTTTCCCGCATTGCGCCAAAAGTAAGTGTTACCCGTGAACAACACGGAAATAAACTACGGTCCATCTTCCGCGCTGTTCTTCGTAAAACGCCCGAAGCGCCACGCGAGCGCGGGGAGGACGAGAAGATTCAGCATCGTGCTCGTGATGAGTCCGCCGAGGATGACCGTCGCCATTGGGCCTTCGATCTCGCGCCCCGCCTCGCCGCTGCCGAGCGCGAGCGGCAGAACGCCGAGCGCGGTGACGAGCGCGGTCATCAGAATCGGCACGAGCCGTTCGCCTGCGCCGCGCGCGACGGTTTCGAGCGTCCACGGCGCGCCGTCAATTTCCACGAGATGCTCGTAGTGCGAGATGAGCATGATGCTGTTGCGCGTGCTGATGCCGAAGAGCGTGACGAAGCCGACCCACGAGCCGATGGACGTGGAGCCGCCGCTCGCGAAGACCGCGAGCACGCCGCCGACGAGCGCGAACGGGATGTTAGCGAGCACCAGCCCGACGTGGCTCGCGCGGCGGAAGACGAGCGAGAGCAGCACGAGGATTCCCGCGAACGCGACGGTGAAATGGATGATGAGTTCGCGCTTCGCTTTCTTCTGCTCCTCCGCCGCGCCGCTCCATTCGACATACACGCCGGCTGGCAGTTTCACTTTTTCCTCCACGCGCTTGCGGGCCTCGGCGACGTAGCTGGAAACGTCGCGCTTCTCGACGTTGCACGTCACCGTCTGCCGCCGACGCGCGCCGTCGTGCTGGATGCTCGGGCGTCCGTTCGTCAGCTCGACATCGGCGAGCTGGCGCAGCGGCATCCGCAAGCCGTCGCCATTCGTGAGGAGTAAATTTCCGACGCTCTCGGGATTGCGCCGCGCATCGTCGGCGAGGATCACAGTGAGTTCGTGAATGCGATTGCCGCGCACCATTTGCGCGACATCCGCGCCTTGGAACGCAGTCTCGACGGCTTCCAAGACTTCGAGCGGGCGGAAGCCAAATTGCGTGAGTCGCTCGGGCCGCAGATGCACGGCGAGCACGGGCGCACCGGGCGGCGCTTTCACTTGCACATCGGCCTTGCCTTTTACGGCGGAAAGTTCGGCGGAGATTTTGCGTGCGGTCGCATCGAGTTGATCGAGGTCTTCGCCGAAAACATTCACCACCACCGCCGCAGTTTCGCCCGAGATCGTCTCGCCGATACGGTCGCCTAAAAAGGTCATCACTTCACTTTGCACGCCGGGAAAATCCGCCAGCATCTCGCGCAGAAACGCCTGCGTCTCGACTTCCTCCTCAGGCGTCGTGCCGCGTTTCAGCTCGACGTGAAATTCGCTCTGGCTCGGCGGAAACGTGTCTTCGCCCGCCTCCGCGCGACCAACCTGCTGCTCGACCGTAGCGATGTGTTCGTTCGCGAGCATCTTGTCGGAAAGCAGCTTGCCGGTGCGTAGCGATTCTTCGAGCGACATGCCGGGCCGCGATTTCATGCCGATGACGAAATGCCCCTCGCGAAATTCCGGCATCAACTCGCCGCCGAAGTAAGGCACGAGCGCGCACGCGCCGACGACGAGCAAGAGCGCGGCGAGCACGGTGCTCAGCGGCCAGTGTGCAAAAAAGAGCACCCAGTCGCGGTGGATCACTTTTAGAAAGCGCACCCAGCGCGGTTCCTCGTGCGCCTTTGCACGGCTCAGAAATACCAGCGACATCGCGGGCGTGACCGTGAGCGCGACGCCGAGCGACGCCATGATCGAGAGGATGAATGCGACGCCGAGCGGCCCGAAGAACCGGCCCTGCAAACCCGACATCGTGAGCACCGGCAGGAAGACCACCGCGACGATGAACGTCGCATACACGACCGAATTGTTCACTTCGAGCGAGGCATCCAGCACCACGCGCCACAGCGCGCGCGGCTGCGGCAGCACGGCGTTTTCGCGCAGGCGGCGCAGGATGTTTTCCACGTCAATGATCGCGTCGTCCACCACCACGCCGATGGCGACTGCGAAGCCGCCGAGCGTCATCGTGTTCAACGACACGCCGAACCAATCCAGAATCAAAACTGCGGTGAGCAGCGAGAGCGGGATCGAGACGAACGAGAT
>JAYUIF010000225.1:0-1571 GCA_043766295.1 Spartobacteria bacterium
GGCATCTACGGAGTGGATGAGGCCCTCGACAAAGCGATCGCCTACATCGAGCGCGTGAAGGGTCCCAAAGGCGGCTACGGCTACCGCGGCCCCGCCGACAAATACAGCCTCACCGGCGTCGGCATCCTCTGCGAATTATTTTGGAAAGGCGAGCGCGGCATCCTCCGCAAAGGCATGGAGTGGGTGCTCGATGAAACCGAAAAAAACGAACCCGTGAAATACAAGGGCGAGAAGGCGGACCTGTACGCATGGTATTACCATACTCAGGCGTGCCTCATGTTTGGCGGCAGCGCATGGACGAAATGGAACCGCTGGTTCCAGGACGAAATCGTGGACGCTCAGGCCACCGACGGAAGCTGGCCGCCGATGCCCGCAAAGAGCCACGGCGGCTTGCAGGATGGCAACACCAAGTCCGGCGCAGTCTATCGCACCACGCTTTGCGTGCTGATGCTCGAAGTCTTCTACCGTTACATGCCCACCACTCAGGGCTGACGGTCGCGGGGTGGATTCAGAAAGTCCCGCCGACTTCCCATTCCTCCACGAGGTTCTTCGGCACTTCGCCGAGAAAACGCGACGGGCGCTGCAGCGGATCGCCGTACCCCGAATTGAACGACATGCACGGATAACTGAGATAAAGCTCATCCTTCGCGCGCGTCACCGCCACGTAGAAAAGCCGGCGCTCCTCCTCGATGGCCTCGGGATTTTCCAGCGAGCGGCCCGTGGGGAATTTCCCGTCCGCCAGCCAGATCACAAACACCACCTTCCACTCCAGCCCCTTTGCCTGATGCACGCTGCTCAGCGTCACGAGATCGTGCTCATCAGCGCTCGCAGCATTGCTGTCCATCGTCGTCAGCAGCGCGAGCTGGTCGAGAAATGCCTGCGTGCTCTCATATTGACGTGCGAAATTTGCAAGCGTGTTCAGGTCCTCGCGGCGCAGGTCATAGTTCGGAAATTTCGCCCGCGCGTAATCGTCATAGATCGCCTCCATCACGCTATGGATCATCTGCGACGGCGGCACCAGCCGTCCACCCGGTGCAAGTTCGTCGAGCGTCAAGACGCACTGCTGCCACGCCTTCTCCGCCTTCGCGGGCACCTTCAGCGGCAACAGTAATTCCTTGATCGAACGCAGCCCTTCCCACGGATTCGCGATCGTCTCCGGCAGCGCCTGCGTCGGCTCGTCGGGATCCGTTGAAAGTTGATGGTTGGGCGTGGAGAGGGACGGTGCCTCCGGCGAAGATGAACTTTGGACGTTGGACGTTGGACGTTGAACGTTGGACGTTCCCTCCGCCGCCAGCGCCCGCACCACCCCATCCCACAGCGCATCCGCACTCCGCGGGCCGACACCCGGCATCAGCTTCACCATGCGCTTGAACGCCACCTCATCGTGCGGATTCACCACCCATTTCAAAAACGCCCCCACGTCCTTGATGTGCGCCTGCTCGAAGAAACGCAGCCCGCTCGTGATCTCGAACGGCACGCCGCGCCGTGTGAGTTCCATCTGCAATTCCATCGAGTGAAAATGCGCGCGGTAAAGCACCGCCACCTCCTCCAGCCCCACGCCCTCCTCGTGC
>JAYUIF010000226.1:0-1568 GCA_043766295.1 Spartobacteria bacterium
GATATGTAGTCGGCCCGACATGATACGGCGCGATTACTTGATCGTCGGGGCTGGCGTCGCTGGAATAGCGGCGTGCGAAGCCATCCGCACATTGGATAAAAAAGGGAGCATCATGCTCGTCGGCGCGGAGCCTCATACGGCGGTGGACAGGCCGGAGCTTTTGCCGGGAATCCTCGGGCCGAAAATGGCGGGCGAGGGAAAGCTGCTCGTCCACGATGAAGCGTGGTTTGCGAAGAACAAAGTGGATGTGCGGCTCAATACATTGGCCATGCAATTCAGCTTGGAGCAGCGAGCGGCGGTGCTGGCGAACGGGCAGGCGGTGAAGTTTGAAAAGGCGCTACTGGCGACAGGAAGCCGGGCGCGGAGACCGCAGGTGGCCGGGGCGAATTTGGGAAATATATTTTACCTGCGCAGTATGCGGGATGTTCTCGGACTGCGGGAGGTTTTGGATTTGGAAAAGAATGCGGTGGTGATTGGCGGAGGGTTTGTCGGCGTGGAGGTGGCGGCGCATCTGCGGAAGTTGAAACTCGGCGTGACGTTGATGACGCGCGGGCAGTTTGCGTGGAGTCGCTATCTCGATGCGGAGACGGGTGCGTGGTTTAGCGAATATCTCGCGGCGAATGGTGTGAAGTTGATGCTGGGCGAGCATCTGAATGGCTTCGAGGGGCGCACGTATCTCCAGCGCGTGCAGACGAAGAGCGGCGGGCGGATTGATACGACGCTCGCGGTCTGTGCGATTGGCTCGGAGCCGAATCTTCAACTCGTCTCGGCGTCGCCGCTGTGGTCGCAAAACGGCTGCCCCGTGACGGAGCGACTCGAAAGCGATGAGCTTGGAATTTTCGCCGCTGGCGACATCGCGCTGTATCCAAATGTTCACATGGGCGGGATGCGCCGCGAGGAGCACTGGGATGCGGCAGTGGCGATGGGCCGGCACGCGGGGCTAAACATGGCGGCGAAAAAGATGACCAAGTTTGAATACGTGCCGTGGCACCAGAGCCGCGTGTTTGATTTGCAGTTCGACTTCGTGGGCGACTTCACGCGCCCGCCGACGCGCGTAGAGATCGAGGGCAACCGCGAAAAGAAACATCGGTTTGTGCTGGCGTGCTACCAACTCAGCAAACTGACCGGTTATATTTTCTGCAACGAAGACGCGAAGAAGGTGCAAATGGCGCGCGCGGAGTTTCCGAGATCGAAGTAGGCGGGGTTTGCGTTTTCCGGCGCTTGCTAATTTTTTCCAAGAAAAAGACACTCTCCCCGATTGTAAGAACGGCGCGTAGTGCGCTGTTTCAACCACACCAACCACATCATGAAAAAACTCCTCGTCCTCGCGCTCGTCGCACTCACCGGAACTGGCTTTGCCGTAGAAAAAAAGCGCGTCATCGTCTGCACCGTCACCACTGGCTTCCGCCATAGCTCGATTCCCTTCGCAGAAAAAACGCTGGAGAAACTCGCGAAGGAAAGCGGCGTATTCGAAATCGTGGATTTCGCACGCCAACCGGTGGCAAACGTGCCGAAAAAACCGGGCAAGCCGCAGGATTTGAAGCCCGATGCCGATGACGCAGCGAAGG